>CAZXTX010000075.1:1953-11136 GCA_964643695.1 uncultured Mariniphaga sp.
CAAAAGAGCTGAAATCGGCATCGCTTGTAACCCCGTGAAAAACATAAACGGCACCGTCATATTCAATAAAGTATGACATAACACCCAATGCCTGCTTCTGTCCGGTTTGCGGATCCTGTGAAACCTGCTGCGATATTGTGGCAACAGCCGGCAGTCCGTTTACGGTTTCGCGTTTTGATTCTATAACACTAAGATTCAGTTGCTGAAGCGTTGCCTGAGCAGCTTCGGCAGCAGTTTTTTCCTGTGCCAGTGTAAAAATCATCAGTGCCCGTCCGTCCTGGGGTGCCATTTGTACCTGAAGCGGCGAATTTACCAGTTGCCAGCCGGCAGGAACAGGAAACCTGAATTTCATATCAGGATGGTAAAATACATTCCCGTCAACATAACCCTGTCTGGGGTCTTCACCATAAACTAATCCGTCAAGCATCTTCAAATAACTGTTTTCATTTACTATCCACTCCTGCGGGCCCAATTCTGATTTCCATTCGGCAGCCTGTTTTGTTGCCGAGTTGTACCTGTCGCCCGGGTCGGGATGAGTTGAAAGGAAAGTGGGAATACCGCCGTGGTCATTTGCCATGCTCATTCTGTTAAGCACATTGAAAAAATCGGCCATTTTTTGTGCATCGTACTGAATTTTGGTGGCATATTCAACACCAAGCCTGTCGGCTTCGCTTTCATTGTCGCGGCTGAATTTAAGAAACAGAAGTTCCATACCCTGCATTGCATAGTCTGCAAAATCCCGGAACTTTTCAGAAGCTATCATACCGCCTACGAGCAATAGTTGTCCCAACTGCTGTTTACTCTGGCTGCTGGCGGTATGACGGGCAGTAACATGCCCCATTTCGTGCCCGAGTACGCCAATCATTTCAGCTTCATTGTTAAACTGGGCAAGTATTCCGCGTGTGAAATAGATATAACCGCCGGGAACGGCAAAAGCATTTACAACCGGTGAATCTAAAATTCTGTAATGGAATTGAAGGTTAGGCCTGTGAGAAATTTTTGCCATTTCATTGCCTTTTGCTTCAATCAGCTTTAAGAGCGGTTCGTTCTGATATAATCCGAAAGTGGCTATAACACTTGGGTCATACTGTCTGCCCATTTCAATTTCCTGCGCTTCAGAAATAAGCATAAACTGCTTTTTTCCGGTTACCGGATTAACGGCACATGACGGAATAAGAAGGGAAAAAACCAAGATAAATGAGAGCTTTACAAATAAATACCTTAATTTCATTTAGTACAAGTTTTTTGGTTTATACATTTTTTTAAAATTTAATGCGGTTTAAAAGAGAATTTTTACTTTTTTAAACATTTAAAATATTGCTGATTATCTTTTTGAAAGATTATGCACAAGTACAAATATATAACTATAACACATTTCTTAATTGTTTTTTATGCAGCTTTTGCTCAAAATTATAACATTCCTTCAATTTCTGAAAAGAAACTGGCTGAACATGTTTTCTTTCTTGCATCTGACAGTCTGAAAGGAAGAGGAATTGAAGGCAATCTGTATGGTCTGGATATTGCCGCAGACTATTTAATGAAAAAAGCAGCTGTTGCCGGTTTAAAACCGGTTAATAATGAATATTGGCAGCATTTTTCCTTGTATTCATCAAAAACAGATAAAAAGAACAGTTACATTAAAGTTAATTCAGACAAGGGAAGTTACCTCATTGATGCCGGGAAATACACAATTAACAACCGCAGGCAAAAAAATTACAATATTAAGGGTGATGTGCTGTTTTTGGGATTTGGAATTCCGGATGATGAAAATAATTCTGAATTATTGTCGAAAATTAACAAAAAAATAGTTCTTATTGCTGCCGGTACGCCTGAATCTTTTAAAACCACAGCTTCAATTATATGGAATGAAAATCAGGAAAACAAAAAAATCAGCAAAATTTTGAGTTACGGTGCTGCTGCCGTAATACTGATTACAAGTACCGATGACACCAAAAATGAAACTTTCAGCCGTATTTCGGATTTTAACGAAGGAACATACTACTCATTAAAAGAGACAGGGAATTTTGATGAAAGCAAAATTATAATTGCCACACCCGAACTTGCCGATATTATTCTGAACAAAAAGGGAAGCTGGAAGAAAAAACTGCATAAATTTGTTAAGGATAAAACAGAAACCGGTATTCTTTCAGGTATCACCATCGAAATAAATTCGGAAAAAGAAGAAGAAGTTAAAAACGTTAAAAACATAGCCGATTATATTGAGGGCGAAGATTCACAGTTGAAGGATGAATATATTGTTTTTATGGCTCACTATGACCATCTCGGCACAGATAAAAATGGTGAAATTTACAACGGTGCCGATGACAATGCCTCGGGAGCGGCAACCCTGCTGGAAGTTGCGGCCGCATTTGCAAATTCAGAAACAAAACCTGCCAGAAATCTGCTTTTTTTATGGGTAACTGCCGAAGAGGCCGGACTTATAGGTTCGGAATATTACATTAACAATCCGTTGTTTCCGATTGAAAAAACAGTGGCATGCATTAATCTGGATATGGTGGGAAGAGTTTACGAACCGCGTGATTCGGTATGGGCAGGCTCGCCAAAACTTGTAAAACCGTTTAATGAAATATATGTGCTACTTAACAATATAAACCCGGAATTAAAATCAGTTGCGGAAGATGCCTGCAAATCACTGAATATTTTGCCGGATTTCACTCTGCCTGAAAAATTTCTGAATTACAGCGACCACTATCATTTCCATAAAAACAATATTCCGGTTTTGAACTTCTCAACCGGCTACAGTGCCGATTATCACAAACCAACCGATATTCCTGAAAAGATTAATTTTAGCAAAATGAAAAATGTTGCAGCTCTTTGCTATATTACCGGCCAAATTCTGGCAAACCAATAAATGATTTCTATTTTTGAAAAATAATATATATAGTTATGAAAATTGTAGTACTTGACGGATACACACTGAACCCGGGCGACCTAAGCTGGGACGGTATTAAGCAATTGGGAGAATTTACATTATATGACCGCACACCGCCTGAAAAAACTGTTGAACGCGCCAAAGGCGCAACCGCGATATTTACCAACAAAGTTATATTTAACCGTGAGGTAATAAGTCAGTTGCCCGACCTGAAATTTATCGGTGTTCAGGCAACCGGTTACAATGTGGTTGATTTGGCCGCTGCCACCGAAGCAGGAATAGTTGTTTCCAACATACCGGCATACAGCACCGCATCGGTAGCCCAGATGGTTTTTTCACATATTCTGCATCAGTCGCAAAACATTTCCGAACATGCAAAATCGGTAAATAACGGCGAATGGTCGAAAAGTATTGACTTTTGTTACTATCTCATACCACAGGTTGAGCTTGCCGGTAAAACCCTTGGTATTGTTGGTTTCGGACAAATCGGGCAGGCAGTTGCAAAAATAGGTCTTGCATTTGGAATGAATATAATTTTTCAAAACCGCAGTAAAAAGGAGGTTGACTTTGATGCAAGGCAGGTTGATCTGAATACACTGCTTGCAAAAAGTGACTTTATAAGTTTAAACTGTCCGCTGACTAATGAAAATGCCGGTTTCATAAATAAGGACAGCATTGAAAAAATGAAGCCAACTGCAATTTTAATAAACACAGCCCGCGGTGCATTAATCAATGAAAAAGATTTGGCCGATGCTTTAAACAGCGGCAGAATTTCCGGAGCCGGACTTGATGTTTTATCAGTTGAGCCGCCATTGCCGGATAATCCGCTGACAAATGCCAAAAACTGTCATATTACACCACATATCGCATGGGCAACAATAGAGGCACGTTCGAGACTTATGCAGATTGCCGGCGAAAATCTGAAGGCTTTTATTGAAGGGAAACCGCAAAATCAGGTTAATTAGCAGCAAAAACAAATCCTGCATTAAACAATGCAATGACAAAAGATGATTTATGCGATTTGATTGATTCATGGGAGAATCTTCCGCTGATTGTCAGCGAAATGGAAGCACACCCGGATAAACTCAGACTGCTGATGGATGTGGCATTGCATGGGAAGCAGCCAAAAAGCTGGCGGGCGGTTTATGTTACCGATAAAATAAATGATAACCATCCGGATTTGATTGCACCGTTTATTCCTGAAATAATTCTGCAACTGAAAAAAGAGAAAAACAGCAGTAAAAAAAGACAGTTTTTAAAACTTGTAAGCAAACATGATATTCCTGAAAAATATTTTTCTTTTTTGATCGACTATTGTCTGAACTGTTTCACATCATCAAATGAACCTGTTGCCGTACGGGTGTTTGCCATGCAGATTTTATACAATATTTCAGATAAAAAGCCGGATTTAAAGCCCGAACTGCTTTTGGTTACAGAATATGAAATGGAATTGCATCCGACTCCGGGTGTTTTGGCCAAAGGCAGAAATATTGCAAAAAAGCTTAATTCACAGATTAATAAGCTATGAACCTGCTTTTTCCGACAACTGACTGATGAAAGTTTGCAGCCGGATATCAATTTCTCTGTTCAGATCCGTGAGGTTGTACTGTTTTGTCAGAATGAGCAGGTTTTGAATTATTCCCATTTCGCGCTCCTGTTCCTCATTAACAACTTTTGCAAGATGTCCGGGAAGTGAAAAGTAGTAGTTGAGAATTTCAAAACCATTTTGTGCCAGCTCTCTTGCTCTTGCGTTTCCCTTTTCAATGGCTCCGGCCCTTATGTATTGCTCAATTGCCGGAAATGAATCATAATCGAGAGGCAGTTTTTCATTTGGGAAAAGTTCAAACATTCTGTCAATAACCTCTTCGGCTTTTTGGTTTTCACCTTCGTTTACAAGTTCCTCTGCCAGTCTTGCAAACATATACCGCGCCTGAATAATGCGGATTGCCTTTACATTGTAGTCATCTAAAAAAATATCCGGGTCGTTCACATTTCCCCAGACAAACTTATTCATCACATTATCATATAAAATTTTTGTGTTGATGTGTCCGGTTTTGCCTGCCCGGGTTGTTGTTTTTATTGGCACAAATCTGTAGGCAAGTCCCTCAAACTGGAGCCACTCCTTAAAAAAAGTATTGTTTACGTATAGCAGACTGTGATCGATGTAAACAGGGCGTTCCCAGTTGGCGGCTGCAATAATGTTCAGAATTGCCCACTCGTTTTTGGTCAAAAATCTTTTATTAACCGAAAAGCTTACAGTATCGGCAACCAGTCCTGCATCTTCGGGCTGTACAGTTCCGTTATCCAGCACTTTTTGCCTGTTTACCGGCAGAAAAAATTTATCGGAAGGGAGATAGTCATATTTCATTCCATCGGTTGTTTCTATTTTTGTCCGCTCATCGTCACTTCCCAAAAACTGCATTGCCTCACGCAAATCCACAGGCCTGTCAAGCCGGTTGCTGATAAAAACCAAATCCCGGATAGCCTGAAAATATTGTTCCTCAGAAAATGAAAACGGAATTGGCGGTGCTTCATACGATGCCCTTCTGTGCTGACTGATATACCAGTCCATACTGAGATAACTGGTGTTAATTACTTTCACATCGGTACGAATTCCTTCCACCTCCTGAACATACCACAACGGAAAAGTATCATTGTCGCCATAAGTAAACAGAATGGCATTTGGCGCACACGACTCAAGGTAGTTTATTGCATAATCGCGCGTCATATACCGGCCGGAGCGGTTGTGATCATCAAGGTTTTGTGTAAAAAGAACTCCCGGTACCAGCACCAAGATCAAAACAGCAGAAGTAACGGCAACCGCTTTTTCACCGGTTACTTTTTTAAGAACAGACCAGCATGCCAGAACCGAAAGGCCAATCCAGACAGAAAAGGCATAAAACGAACCAACATATGCATAATCACGTTCGCGCGGCTGAAGGGGTGTCTGATTCAGAAATACAATAATGGCAATGCCGGTCATAATAAAAAGTGCCATAACCGCTGCAAAGCCTTCCCTGCCTTTACGGCTGTGGTTATACTGAAAGAAAAGACCTGTCAGCCCGAAAATGAGTGGAAGAAAAAAGTAAGTGTTTTTAGCGGGGCTGTTTTTCATAAACTCCGGCAACTTATCCTGCGGCCCGATACGCAAATTATCGAAAAATTTAATTCCGCTGATCCAGTTTCCGTTCAAAAAGTTGCCATGCCCCTGCACATCATTCTGCCGGCCGGCAAAATTCCACAGAAAATACCTGAAATACATGTGACCAAGCTGATAATTAAAGAAAAATCTTAGATTTTCAGTAAAAGTTGGCTTCATCACTGTTTTTACATTCTCGCCATCATCAATTACCACTGGCTTTCCTTCAATGTTTCCCCATCTTTTATACTCTTCGGCATGCCGCAAATCGCTGCTGTACATTCTCGGAAAAACGGTTTCCATTCTGCTGTCAAAAACAGTTTTGGAGACGGTTGAACCGGTAACAGTATATTTGCCGTTTATCTGGTTGTAATATTTTTTTTCACCCTTGGATGCTATTGCCGGCGCATTGTAATATTGTCCGTAAAACAGCGGTAAATCACCGTACTGTTCGCGGTTAAGATAGCTTCGCAGGGTATAGGCATCATCGGGGTGGTTCTGGTTCATCGGCGGATTGGCAGAAGCACGTATCATAATAAGTGCAAAACTTGAATAGCCGATTAAAATAACAGTTACAGAAGTTACTGCAAGGTTCCAGAGTGGCAGATTTTGTTTTTGTGTAAAACGAATTCCCCACACCAGCAGGACTGTAAGCAAAACAATAAATGTCAGCATTCCGCTGCTGAAGGGCAGTCCGAAAACATTTACAAAAAGCAGGTCGGAAAAAAAGGCAAGCTGCGGAATTCCGGGAATAAGAACATACTGAATGCCACCTAAAAAAGCACCTGAAATTAAAATTGCAGTAAAAAAACCTTTCCACGAAAACCTGTATTTCTTAAAATAATATACCAGTGCAACAGCCGGAATAGCGAGCAGGTTAAGCAGGTGAACGCCAATGGAAAGTCCGATAAGATATGCGATGAGAACCAGCCAGCGGTTTGCAAACTTCTGACCGGCTTCATTTTCCCATTTCAGAATTGCCCAAAAAACAGCAGCTGTAAAAAATGAGGATAAGGCATATACTTCGCCCTCCACAGCCGAAAACCAGAAAGAATCTGTAAAAGCAAATGCAAGTGAACCGGCCAGTCCGCTGCCAAATAATACAATCTGCTCAGTTTTTGAAATTTGTTCAGAAAAAAGATTCCGTGCAAAATGAACGATACTGAAATATAGCAGCATCACGGTTCCTGCGCCGGCAAGTGCCGAAAGCAGGTTTATCATATATGCAGTTTTTGATACGTCAGAAGCAAAAAGGCTGAAAACTCTTCCGAGAATCATGTGAAACGGCGCACCCGGCGGGTGGCCGACCTCAAGCTTATATGCACTAATTATAAATTCGCTGCAATCCCACCAGCTTGCCGTTGGTTCAAGAGTATAAACATATGTGGCAGAGGCAATCAGAAAAACTGTCCATCCGAATAAATTGTTAATTGTTTTAAAACGGCGCATATACCTTTTTATGAATTTATGACAAATATATAGTTTTTAAAAGGTACTTCATTTTAAATATAAATAAAGCAGATATGCCAAATTGCATTTTAAAATGAAAATGCCGGCTGATTATAAAAAATTTTATAATTTTGCACCGTCTTTAACAAAAGGACATGAATGATTGACCCGTGGTGTAACTGGCAACACGTCTGGTTTTGGTTCAGAAGAGTCCAGGTTCGAGCCCTGGCGGGTCAACATCAAAAGGGATTTTGCAAGATTATGCAGAACCCTTTTTCGTTTTTATTGGCTGCTCTTGAATGTTATACAGGAAATTTTCCGTAACTTTTGAAATATGAACACAGCAGCCGAATTCATAAATGGTTTTGTTGAACTTTTCTTTCCGCATGTCTGTATCACTTGTGGCGAAAGGCTCATTTCGCAGGAAGAGTATATCTGCTTGAACTGCTGGTTTGATTTGCCCGTCAGCCGCAATGAAAATGGACACGACAATAAAATTGCCCGCCTGTTTTGGGGGCGTGTGCAAATTGAATATGCAACTTCCTGGTTTCAGTATAAAAAAGGGAGCCGCTATCAGAAACTTATTCATTCTATTAAATACAAAGGACTTAATGAACTGGGATTAGTTTCCGGTAAAAAATTCGGATATGTTTTATCAGAATTGCAATATTTTGAAGATGTTGATTTGATAGTGCCGATTCCTCTTCACCCTCTGAAAGAGAAAAAAAGGGGATTTAATCAGAGTTTGTGGATAGCAATGGGAATAGCAGAGGCAATGAAAAAGCCCGTTTCAGAAAAAAATTTGCACCGCAAAACAGATTCTTCGTCACAAACAAGAAAAAGCAGATATGCCCGCTGGCAAAATGTTGAAGGCATTTTTGGAATACATAATCATAAAGAGTTTGAGAACAAGCATATTTTACTTGTGGACGACGTTGTAACAACGGGTTCAACAATTGAAGCATGTGCATCTGAAATTTTAAAAATTCAAAATGTGAAAATAAGTGTTGCAACACTTGCTTTTGCAGAACAATGACAGGCCTCCCCCGGCCCATCCAAAGGAAAAGTGAGAAGCCTCCCCCAACCCCTCCAAAGGAGGGGAAAAAGACAGTTTGCTATACCGTGGGTTAACTTTGCCGTTTCGCTGTGCTCCAAATTCTCACAGTAACGGTAATTGTGAATAATAATAAGGCTGAAAACCTCTAACATTATAACTTGGGGCAACGTCCCAATCTTGAAATACAAACCGGCATATCAGCCTGAAGGGCTGACACAAAAACACACACACATGACTCTCATAGCTCTGTTCAACCCATTCAGGATTGTGGCGGTTTTTGTTGCATTAATACCGGGGACGCTGCCCCCGGCTATGTTGTTTAAGGCTTTCAGCCTCAGCGTGAAATAGCTCCGCACTTTTTGCCAGATATGGCTTTGTGGTTGAAGCAGCAAGACTGCCACGTCGCTTCGCTCCTCGCAGTGACGACAATTGTGGTGATAATCCGGCTGTCCACATGCTGTTAGTTTTTAATTCCTAATCTGCCGGACAGCCGGGCAACACTCATTAGACCAAGTCATTGCGAACGAACGCAGTAAGTGAAGCAATCTTATCTTTAGTAACTTTTTTAAATATTTTTTCATTGTCAACTGTCAATTATTAATTATTTGATTTTATATTTCGGTACTTCCGATAAACCGGAATGTT
>CAZXTX010000076.1:0-11105 GCA_964643695.1 uncultured Mariniphaga sp.
AGCATGTGGGAAAAACACGTGATATCTCCAATTTGAATATCTCGGGAACTGTCGGAATAGGATTTAATTATTCTTTGGGTAAAAATTTCTCATTGGCAGTTGAGCCGCGTGTTAATTACTATCTGAACTCGATAAACCGTAATCCCGAGGTAGATTTTCGTCCATATAGGGTAGGAGTATTCACCGGACTCTATTACGAATTTTAGATTTTTTACAGCAATTAAATAATGTTTGTAAAAGGCCATGCATTCAGAAATGAAGCGTGGCTTTTTTAATTACTGATGTATGTGAGGTCTTATTGAAGCCTCCGCTGACTCCTCAAAAGAAGGCAGGTATGCTGATGAGAAGTCCCTTAGGGTTGCGAAGCTCTCTAAGGGTTTGGGTATGATACAGGTTGTTTAGAGAGATTGTTTGTGGATATTAAGTAGATACTTATGGATACTTGTTGATATTAGATTGATGTTTGCGGATCTTTTTTAACCGCAGAGTTTGTTATACTAACTATTAGAGTAACATCAGGCTAAAGGTGCAGATGGAACATTCCGGTTTATCGGAAGCACCGTCATATTTGTAGAATTGGAATTACAAAATAAACCAGAGGTACGGAGTACCGAAATATTATTTTTTACCGCAGAAGTTGCTTTTTCCACTCGTTAGACGTTATCAGAAGCCGTTTCAGTCAAAGTATCACCGCTATGCGGCTTATGTGTTTTTTATCAGGTCATTTTACCATACTGTCGGTGTTACACACCTTTATCTCAGTTGCATCGCAGGTAACAATTATGCTGATGCTTTTACTTTATCCTGAATTCAATACTCAGATTAATATTGAAAATAAATTTGTAATGATCTTCTGTTATCAGGTTATCATTTGATGAACCTTGTGAATAATTTCCGGATGTAAAATCACCGTTTGATATTTTAAATTGTTGAAATCCCGGTTGACCGTATAATTTTAAACCGAAATTGTCTGAAACTTTGAAGTTATATCCAAGTTGAAAAAACAGACAGGTTCCGGTAAAAAGTGATGGCGCCGGATAATCCTTCTCAGCTTCAATTTTTGATTTTGAATCAGTTGTAAATCTGTTGAAATTAATAAGTTCCCATCTTAATCCTGTAAATAATCCCTTATTGAAAGGATAAACTGTTGCATCTGCAAAAAGACCGATTGCTTTTGCATCCAGTTCCTCAATATTATCAAAATCCAGTCGAAATGAACGGTTGTTTAATCCGGCTTTCAACTCAGCTTTTCTGTTAAACATCTGTATGTCGGATTTCAGATAAATTTCTCCGCGAAAAGTGTTATAACTTTCATATCCGCCGCCAACACCAATTGAAAGTGAATCCAAAATACCTGCTGAGAGCTGTCCGACTGATAAAATCAGAATGAAAAGGAATAAATATTTTTTCATTTTATAATTAATTGATTTTTGTTTTGGGGTGTAAATCTATTATTATTATTATTATTATTATTCTCAATGATTTTTAGACGAAAAGTTAATTTTTAATTAACAGTGTTCTTACCAAACTTTCGTCTCTACGAGGCTTTTAATCTTTTATTTTTCTGCGTGTCTTATTTATGCTTCTCTCTGTGTATTTCTGTGTTCTCAGTGGTTGATTTTTTCGATTTGCCACAGCAGACAGGGTTTGTCTGAGAAGTGTAAAGTTAGTTTTTCCATAAAAGGCATTCCCTTCTGTCGCTCCTTACGGAACTTTATGTTTTTGGGCTTATTTATTTTACCATACTTTTGCCCCTATGGGGCTGATTTGGTAATTTTTTAGTACAGAGTATTTAGTTTTAGAATATTATTAACGTTTCTCTCCTCCCTTGGATGGGGCGGGGGGAGGCTTCTTATAATTTCACATCAGCCAGTTCGGTTCTGATTTTTTCGGTCAGACGTGAGTTGAAATCTCTCAGCATAATATTTACATTCCAGAAAATACACCAGCAGGCACCGTCAGCATGCATGTCTTCATTGTATTCCCTGTAAAAAGTGCCGAAATCCTTCACAAGTGTACCGTCTTTTCTGAAAAGTTTAAGGTCTGCAATTTCAAGAACTATTTCTGCCGGGGTTTTTATGTCGGAAGTGGCTAAGGCGCCAATCAGCCCGAACTGCATCCCTATTGCGGCACCTTTTGAAAATTTCTGCTTTCCGTAAAAACTGTTGAGAGTTCCTGTCAGGTAATAGCCGCTCTGTTCGTTTTGGTTGTAAAAGGTCTCTTCAAACAGTCCTGATTCATTGAAATGTTCGGCCATTAACATTGTAATTTGTTCGGCAGCAGGGCTCTTTTTGTAATTCTTTTCAGAATTTACGCAATAATTGCTTTTATCAATTCTTACCTGTCTGGGTTTTTCAAACAGAATACTGTTTTCGGGAACATTTTTGCGGTTGTCTTCCAGAAGTCTGATTTCAACTTTTGCCGGAATGGGAACTGCGGGATCATGTACCAAATCTTTGGTATTGTAAGTAATTTTTTGATTAACGGCACACCCGATCATAAAAAGCGGCAATAGCATAAATAACATTTTTTTCATGGCTGATAATTTAAAAAGTTGTTTAAAATTTTATACCTAATTCGAGTTTTACACCAAAATCATTTTTATAAACTTTTGAACTAAGCAGTCTTTCAAAAACGGAAACTCCCACAGTCAGCCCGAAGTTCGATTTTGGAATAAAATAAATTCCCTGCGATGGCGAAATTCCGAAGATAGTGCGGTTGGTTTCATTTCCGCTGAAATCCTGCAGCTCTTCCTGCCCATAATGAAACTGAACCTCAAGATTCAGAAAGAAATTCTCATTCAGCATGTAAAACGGGCTTATTCCGATATTTGCATATCCAAGGCTCATGGAATTGTAACCTGAGTCGGCAAAATATTCATCGCTGATTGAACTGTTTTCAAATCCGATTACAATGGGAATGTACCACCGTGCCGTACTTTTGAAATTAAATCCGTAATACTGCACCGACCATCCGTTTGAGTTAATTCCAAACCGGTGTGCGTATGTTACCATATTAATCCATTTCTGAACTTCTTTTACATACCGTGTTGTGTCAACAATTACGGTGTGGCTGTCATTTTCAGGAAACAGGCTGTTTGTTTCATTTTCGGATGTGTCTCTGTAGTTTTTCCGGTAACTTTCAATTTCGCTTAGCCTGGCAAAGCTTGATACTTTTCTCTCATTTTTGAAAAAGTTGTAATAGATAGAGTAATTGTCAACTTTTGTAATCTCACATTCGAGCTTTTTGCCATCCCGGAAAGTGATTAAATCCTGTGAAAACAGGGGGTGAGCAAGTAGCAAAAACATACTTGCCGCAAATATGTACGGGATAATTTTTTTTATAGAAATCCCAATTTTCAGAAAGTGGATTTGCATAATTTTTTTAGTTGATTGATTTTTGTTTCAGGGTGTAAATGTATTATTATTATTATTATTATTCGCAATACTATTTAAAAGAAAAATTAATTTTTTGTTAACAGCATCTTACCATACTTTCGCCTCTACGAGGCTTTTAATTTTTTATCTTTTTTGTCTTTTTTGTGGTTCTCTCTCTGTGTATCTCTGTGCTCTCAGTGGTTGATTCTTTCAATAGTTTGGCACAGCAGGCAGGGTTTGCTGAGAAGTGTAAAGTTAGTTTTTCCATAAAAAGCATCCCTTCTGTCGCTCTTATGGAGCTTTTTGTTTTACCATACTTTCGCCTCTACGAGGCTTTTAATTTTTTATCTTTTTTGTCTTTTTTGTGGTTCTCTCTCTGTGTATCTCTGTGCTCTCAGTGGTTGATTCTTTCAATAGTTTGGCACAGCAGGCAGGGTTTGCTGAGAAGTGTAAAGTTAGATTTTTAATATAAAGCATCCCTTCTGTCGCTCTTATGGAGTTTTTGTTTTACCATACTTTCGCCTCTATGAGGCTGGTTTGACAATTAATATAAAGTACAGAGTACAGAGTACAGAGTACAGAGTTTATTTTTAAATATCTTTCCATTGTCTGAGAGCAACTAAAAGTGTAATTTTGTGTTTTCTTAAAAAAATGGGAATTATGAATGGAAAAAAAGGGCTGGGAATAATAATGACACTGCTTTTGTTGATGAATGCAGGGGTAATTTATTTAATAATTGGAGGTGCTGCTGTTAAGGATGAACCCGAAATTGCATCAGTAAATGTTCCGGTTGTTTTTAGCGGTGTGCCAATTCCTGATTCACTGACTTTTGCCGGTGAACCGGTTCCGCTATGGCGTTTTGATGTGCGTGAAGCACTGGATCGTGAGCTGCTTGTAAATTCCTATTTTCATTCTCAAACCATTCGTTTGATAAAACTGGCACCCCGCTATTTTGCCACTATCGAACCAATTTTAAAGGAACGGGGAATTCCCGATGATTTTAAATATATGGCAGTAGCCGAAAGTGCTTTAAATCCGCGTGCCGTTTCATCTGCCAGAGCAGTAGGTTTGTGGCAGTTTTTACAAACCACCGGAACTGAACACGGTTTGGAAATTAACAAGGAAGTGGACGAACGGTACCATATTGAAAAATCTACTATGGCAGCATGCAGGTACCTGCTGGATTCTTATAAAAAGCATGGTTCGTGGACTACCGTTGCCGCAGCTTACAATGCCGGTAACCGTGGTGTTGAAAGACAAATTGAGAGACAAAAAACCGTTTCGTATTACGACCTTCTTTTTGTTGAGGAAACAACCCGGTATGTATTTCGTATTCTCGCATTAAAACTTATTCTGGAAAATCCTGCAAAATATAATTTCTACATACCTGAATCCGAAAAATATCCTGTGGTCCCGGTGCAGGAAGTTGAAATAACCGGTAAAGTTGCAGACTTTGCAGACTTTGCTCTTGAGCGCGGAATAAATTACAAACTGCTGAAAGACTTCAATCCCTGGTTGCGTGAAAATTTCCTTACAAATTCGCAGGGGAAGAAATATACAGTGAAGATTCCAGTAATTGAGAAAACTGACTAAAAATCTGTTTTAATACGGGATTAGTGTGAAAGGGATTAAAAATGTTTGATACAAAATATGAAAACACATCAGTTCTGGCATATGAACCGGAATCTGACGAGATGATTGAAGTTTATGGTGCGCGGGTTCACAATCTGAAAAATATTGATGTGAAAATTCCGCGAAACAAGCTTACCGTAATTACCGGATTGAGTGGCAGCGGAAAGTCTTCACTGGCATTTGACACCATATATGCCGAAGGACAACGGCGTTATATAGAAACATTTTCAGCTTATGCGCGTTCGTTTTTGGGCAATCTCGAACGCCCCGATGTTGACAAAATAACAGGACTTAGCCCCGTTATCTCTATCGAACAGAAGATTACCACCCGTAATCCGCGTTCAACAGTTGGCACCGTTACCGAAATATATGACTTTATGCGTCTTTTGTATGCCCGTTCTGCCGAAGCGTTCTCATACAATACCGGCGAAAAGATGGTGAAATATACAGAAGAGAAAATTCTGAATCTGATAAAAAAAGATTTTGACGGAAAACGTATTCACATTCTGGCACCGGTGGTAAAGGGGCGAAAGGGGCATTACCGCGAGCTGTTTGAGCAGATAAGGCGAAAAGGTTTTATTCAGGTCAGGATTGATGGAGAGGTTACTGAAATTAAACACAATCAACGCGTTGACCGTTATAAAAATCACTTTATTGAAATTGTTGTTGATAAGCTTGTTGTGGGCGATTCCGGCCAAAAACGGCTTATGGAGAGTGTGCAGACTGCAATGAAGCATGGTCAGGGAATATTGATGATTCTGAATAATGAAACCGGTGAGGTCAAATATTACAGCCGTCTGCTGATGTGCCCCACAACCGGAATATCATATAATGAACCAGCACCTCACAATTTTTCGTTTAACTCGCCACAGGGTGCATGTTCCAAATGTAACGGACTGGGAAGAGTTACCGAGATTGATGTTGACAAAATTATTCCTGATAAAAATAAAAGTATAGCCAAAGGTGGTATAGCACCATTGGGGGCGTACCGCAATTCACTAATATTCTGGCAGATTGAGGCACTGGGTGAAATGTACGGGTTTACTCTGAAAACACCTGTGAAAAATATTCCTGCCGATGGTCTGGAAGTGGTTCTGTTTGGTACAAATGAGAGAATTAAGCTGAAAAACACACCGCTTGGTTCAGAAATGAACTATATGATGAGTTATGACGGTGTGGTTAAGTATATTGAAAATACGCGTGATGATAATCATGCCAAAAGAGCACAAAAGTGGGCAAACCAGTTTGTTAAAACTACCGTCTGCAACAAATGTAACGGCCAGCGGCTGAAAAAGGAATCCCTTCATTTTAAAATTGACGGGAAAAACATATCCGAACTGGCTCAAATGGATTTAACGGAACTTGGAGAATGGTTTAATGGTTTGGAAAACAGGATTTCGGAGAGACAGCGCATTATCGGAACTGAAGTTATCAAAGAGATTCGCGACCGGCTGGGGTTTATGCTTGGCGTGGGACTGGAATATCTTACTCTTGACCGGACAGCCCAAAGTCTTTCGGGCGGTGAGTCACAGCGTATCAGGCTGGCTACTCAGATTGGTTCACAGCTGGTAAATGTTCTCTATATATTGGACGAGCCCAGTATCGGGCTGCATCAGAGAGATAATCTGAGGTTGATTCATGCACTTGAACAGCTGCGCGACAGCGGCAATTCAATAATTGTGGTGGAACACGACAAGGAGACAATGCTGCATGCCGACTGGCTGGTTGACATGGGGCCGTTTGCCGGAAAACACGGTGGTGAAGTTGCTGCAATAGGCACACCATCTGAAGTTTTAAAGTCGGAAACTCTTACTTCCGATTATCTGAATAACCGCAGAATAATAGAGATTCCTGAAAAACGAAGGGAAGGTTCCGGCAGTTTTCTGAAAGTTACAGGCTGTACCGGAAATAATCTTAAAAATGTAAATCTTGAAATTCCCCTTGGAACTTTTATTTGCGTTACAGGAGTTTCAGGAAGCGGAAAGTCAACTCTTATAAACGGCACACTTCAGCCGATTTTAAGCCAGCATTTCTATAATTCGGTTGAAGATCCGCTGCCGTACAAATCAGTGGAAGGAATTGAACTTGTGGACAAGGTAATCAGGGTTGACCAGTCGCCTATAGGGCGGACACCACGTTCAAACCCCGTAACATACACCGGTGTGTTTTCCGATATCCGAAACCTTTTTGCCCAGCTCCCGGAGGCTAAAATCAGGGGATATTTGCCCGGCAGGTTTTCGTTTAATGTAAAGGGCGGAAGATGTGAGGAGTGTAAGGGCGGTGGCATGAAACTGATTGAAATGAACTTTTTACCCGATGTGCATGTGCATTGCGACAAATGTAACGGTAAACGGTATAACCGCGAAACCATGGAGGTGCGGTATAAGGGAAAGTCAATCAGCGATGTGCTTGAAATGACAATTAATGAGGGAGTTGAATTTTTTGAAAATATTCCTTCAATTGCTGCAAAACTTAAAACAATACAGGATGTGGGGCTGGGATATATTACCCTCGGACAGTCGTCCACAACCCTGTCGGGCGGTGAGTCGCAACGTGTAAAACTGGCTGCTGAACTGGCAAAGCGCGATACCGGAAAAACCGTTTATATTCTTGATGAACCCACCACAGGACTCCATTTTGAGGATATACGCGTGCTGCTGAATGTTCTAAACAAGCTGGTTGACAGGGGAAATACCGTTATTGTAATTGAGCACAACATGGATGTGATTAAAGTGGCCGATTATATTATCGATCTTGGCCCTGAAGGCGGTAAAAATGGCGGTGAAATTTTGTGCACGGGAACTCCCGGGGAAATTGTTAAAGTAAAAAAATCATATACGGCAAAATTTTTGAAAAAAGAACTGTAGTGAATATCTGGCGTTCTAAACTATTTTACCATCGAGCTTAAATTACTTTAGTGATTAGCTTTTTGATTCTTTTTAATCTATCGGGGTTGTTTTTAACATACTTAATTCTGGCCTGTCGAAAGTTTATCGTAAAATCCTCCATAAGAGGACAGGTTTGAAATGAAGATGCCGTTCCCGAGGATTCGGGACAGACTGTTTAAGCGAGTTTCTGAGAAACTGTTTTGAAACTAAAATAACCATAATATATTCCGTAGTTTTATACATTAAACAGATAAAAAATGTTCAAAGAATACGGTGAACTAAGCACTATGCTTTACGAGCATACAAAGCCTGTTGGCTTCTCCATTGACGGAGATATAGAATACTACACAGAAAAACTAAAAAATCTGTCCGGGCGCGTTCTTGAAGCAGGAGTTGGAACCGGGCGAATGTTAATTCCCCTTATCAAATACGGTATTACTATTGACGGGGTTGATATATCAGCGGAAATGCTTCTGCAATGTAAAGCCAATATGGAAAAGCACAATGTTACCGCAGAACTTTATGAACAAGACCTTACTGCTTTATCCCTGCCTCATAAATATGACGCAATAATAATGCCTGCGGGCAGTTTTTGCCTTTTGCCGAGAGAACGCATACAAGAAGTCCTGGCTCTTTTTCATAATCATTTGAATATTGGCGGTAAGGTAATAATTGATCTGGAAATGCCATCACATTTCAAAGAGGGGCGGGCAGACACAAGCAGTTTTCCCATAACTGACGACACAGGAATACTATTATCCGTAGTAAATGGAAAAATTGATTGGATAGCACAAAAGACATCATCTGTCAATATATACGAATTGGTAGAAAAAGGCGAAGTTACGAAAACGGAAATTTCAAATTTCACATTATACTGGTATGGCATATCAGAATTTGAAATGCGGTTGACACTTGCTGGCTTTAAGGATTGTGTTTATGAAACAGGATACGGCAATAATCAATCTGAGATTGTGACGTTTATTGCTTTCAAATAGCCGCACTGTTGAGGAAAAATAGTATTTAATATTCAGACTGCTTTGACATTATATTATAATGTAGTTTAGTTTCTTAAGTTTTTTAATTCAAATTTTCTTGACGTTGTCAGAGCTTGTTCCGATTTGTCGGAAAGCTTCGCACGCTGACAAGTTTGTGATTCATAACCTGTCAACGTCTTTAGACTTGACAGCGTTACACCGGACGAGGTCGGTCATTAAGAAAGTTGGAAGATATCTGATAATTGTTTCTTTCGGGACTACGCTCTTCTGTTTTCAATTGCAAAAATCACATACCGGCAAAAGCGGCAGAGCCGCAAAATATTTGTAGAATTGGAATAATAAAATATGTCAGAGGTGCATAGTACCGAAATATTATTGTTTGTTAAACAAATCACGAAATACAATCATATGCTTGTTTTGATTCTGGAGACAGCCCTGCAGGGCGATTCAGTCATACCATGACTCCAAGTCATAGTATGACTTTGGCCTGAACCGGGCGTTACCCCTATAACCCCAATTTCTTTTTTGGGCAATGCAAAAAATAAAAGGGTATTGTTCTTTGAATTTATAATATTCTTTAAATTATATAGGACAGATTGATGGTGTAACAAGAAAAGGGCAGCTCAACAGCCGCCCTTTATTAATGTTAACCCCCAAACACACAAGCAATACAGGACGTATTGCTTTACAAATATAAAACTTATATTACTCTTATCAAAAGATTTACACAGATATTTATATAAATAAAACTTTTAAAAAAATAAAATCTGTATTAAAAAATGCTATTGTTCAGAAAGCTATTTGTTCGTTTTAAAATCTTCAAGCAGTCCTTCAAAAAGCCAGTTTGCAAGTGCCTGACGGTTGCTTGGAATGATAAAACGCTGTTGGTCGCGTTTGTGATTAATATTTCCAAGTTCAATGAAAATTGCAACAGGAAATGAATTTCTTACAACATAAAGATTTCTGTCGGAAACCGTTCCGCTGTATCCTCTTCCCGGCTGATGCTGATCATATTTTCGCTGAAAGGTGTTTTTAAGGATGTTTGCAGCTTTTTTGCCGGTGTTACTCCGCTTGTCATGATAAAAAAACACATCAATATTTTTACCATGACTTCTGGAATCAAGATGAATTTCAATCATTCGCTGGAAACTGCCCTTATGTTTCTGATACAGGTTGTTAACGGCATCAGTTCTCTGTTTCAGCCGTTGAGTCTGATTTAACGGTATTTTTAGATTGGGATGGCATACTTCATCTTTGTCAGGTTTCAGAAAACTGTCATCGCGAATGCCATCGTTGGGGTCGCGAATGATAACATAAACGGTTGCTCCGTGCTGAATAAGGTTACGTGCAAGTCTGAGAACAACATCATAGGCATATTCATCTTCGCACAAATCATGATTTTCGTACTTTCCGACAGCACCCGGATCGGGTCCGCCATGCCCTGACATAAGGTGGTAAACAGCTCCTTTTAGCTGATTGTCGATAATTTCAACATTTTCATACTTTTTTCCGAAAATTTCGTATTTTTTGGTAACGCCAGTGGTTTTTACAGCTGTTCCGGCTGTTTCGTCAGTTCCGGTTGGTACTCCGGGAAGTATGTATTTTCTTCCTGCATATAATGTATTATTTGGGCCGAGTCTGGACTTGTTCAGATCAATAAATGGTTCCAGATATTGTGAGGGTGATAATCCGTGTTTTGTTAAAAGCCGGTAAATTCCTTCACCTTTTTCAGCTGTTACTTCTGTTGTTTGTGCAGTTGCCGGATGAGTAATTAAAAAAAACTGCAAAAAAAGTGTTAAAAAAATAAAGCTAAAGTTATTTATATGTAGTTTTGGACAGAACATTTTTCATTAATATGTCTTGTTTAAGTGAATTATAAATTCTTTGCTAAAATAACAGATACTTTATTAAAATAATTTACATGATGCGCCAATCTTTCAGCTATATATTGTTAATAACTTGGATATTTCTGAATTATAGCTGTACTACCGGTTATATTTCACATTCAGTCCGGAGCAGTAATATATCTGTTGATGGTTCCGTAATTCCTGTTGACGACCGGATAGTTACTGTTTATTTGCCATATAAGGCCGAAATTGAAAAAGATATGTCGAGGGTTATAGGTATTACTACTGCCGAAATGATGAAAGATAAGCCTGAAAGCAGTTTGACAAACTTTCTGGGTGACCTGTTGCTTCAGGAAGGAAAGGAGA
>CAZXTX010000077.1:0-2484 GCA_964643695.1 uncultured Mariniphaga sp.
CCTGATTTATCCAATAATCCGGCCGGTCGGCAGTGAGCACTATCAGCGGAACATTCAGATAAAAAGCCTCGGCAACGGCAGGTGCAAAGTTGAGTGCTGCTGTTCCCGAACTGCAAACCAGCACAACCGGTTTTTGTTTTGCCTGTGCCATTCCCAATGCAAAATAAGCGGCACTTCGCTCATCGGTAATACTGCGGCAGTTAAATTTTCTGCTGCCCGTAAAAGTGTGCACCAGCGGGCCGCTTCGAGAGCCGGGTGAAATGACAATATCCTCAATTGCCTTGGCATGCAGTATTGCCGCAAGCTGCTGAATATGTTTTTTTTCTGAAATCATAGGTTTTGCACAGTTTCAATTGCCGACAACAAAGTTGCAGCTTTTTTGCCGGTTTCCTCCCACTCTTTTTCAGGTATCGAACGGGCTGTTATTCCCGCACCCGAATATAAAATATATTTCTCCGGAAAAATTTCCATACACCGCAAATTTACAAATAATCCGACATCAGCGTTCAGCCGCCACGGCCCAAGATAACCGGAATAATACCGGCGGCTGTGTTTTTCGGTTTTAAAAATAAACTTGTCTGCTTTTTCTTTGGGATACCCGCAAATTGCGGGAGTCGGATGCAGTTCTGCCACAAAATCACCCAGATTTGCCTCAAGCTTATTGGCTGCAAACCTGAAACTTGTTGCAAGATGTGCAACTTTACCGCTTTCAAGTGTTTCGGGGCCGCGTGTTATATAGGGATGAATGTTGAATTTGTAAAAAACATCCAGAATATAACGTGACACAAAAGCTTGCTCCTCAATCTCTTTGGTATGCCAGCTGTAATCATTTACCTGCTTGCGTGACTGTGTTCCTGCAAGCGAAACGGTTTCAAGCGTTTTTCCTTCGGAACGCAGCAACACCTCGGGTGTGGCACCCATCCAAAGCCCCGGCATGTTAACCTCGCCCGTTTTTCCGGGGAGATTGACAAGATATACAAAAGCATTCGGTGTCTGTTTCAGCAGTTGAACATAAACTTCACCAACCGATTCATTTTTTCTCTGATGCGGAATTAACCGCGAAATTATAACCTTGGAAAGTTTTGTGCGACTGAGTTCACTTACCGCATTCTCAACTTCACTTATATATGCCTCCCTGTCAATAATAAAACGCTGATTATTCGAAATTTGAGAATACCCTGAAGCAGTAAAGTTTTGCAGATTAATTTCTAATATTTTCTTTAATCCCTTTTTATAAATTCCCGGTTTTAAAAGAATAAGCGGTTCAGTTTTGCCAATTCGGTACGGTGCAAAAACAAATCCCTCTTCTCCGTTAAGCTTATCGGGCTTAACCTGAATAACCTTTTCTGAATCGGAAATAATTATCTCAGGATTATTTTTACCCGGCAAAGACCACAGTGCGAACGGAATGTTCAGCTCTGTCAGCTCATTTATAAACCTTGCAAACTCTTTGTTTTCAGTCATCCTTTTTTACAATCATATTGGTAACGCGGACTGTTGAAATCAGCCGTCCTGTTTCATCCCTGACATCAACATTCCAGATATGTGTCTTGTTTCCGCGATGAATGATTTTTGCTTCCGCCAATGCTTTTCCCTTTGTGAGCACACCGGTATGGCTTCCGGAAACCTGCATGCCAAAAACATCATTCTCTTCAAGATTAACCATCAGCATACTGCCCAGTCCTGCAAGGGTTTCGGCAAAGGCCAGATTGGCACCTCCGTGCAAAATTCCGCCTGGGCGGCAATTTTTTTCGGATAACAACAAAAAGCCTTCAACAACACCTTCATCAACACTGGTTACTTCAATTCCAAGATTACTGACAAGACTTTTGCCCATTCCCTGATTGATTAACTGAACAGGCGTTTTTAAATTAAGTAAACTAAAATCCATTTTGAATTTTTAAAATATAACTCAAAAATAAAATTTAGTTTTTACTGTGCCAAAGTAAATCTGAAACTTACACCAATATTGGTGTTTGAAGTTGGAAAAGAGAGTTGTGTAAACGGATTGTTCAGTACTTTGTCAAAAAACAGACGTACCTGAAAGCGGTCGCTCAGCATATAATCAGCAGTTGTTTTAAGGGTAAAACCACTCTGTCCTGCCGTTACCTGATCATCATTTTCAACAACTTTACGCAACACCGTTTTATTTTTTCGGTACGAAATATCGGCTCTCAAATTCAAATCATTGGAATAAGCCTTTTGTGAATTTTTAGTTTTAATAATTATATCCATCCGGGTAAAACGATAACCCACACCAAATGTATATTCATCACTCAGAATTTCGGTAAGCTGGTTGTTTGCAAAAGAGAGGGTAAGATTTCTGGAACGTTTGACCTCTCCGCGGGTGGTAAGCTCATTATGCCACATTATATCCATATTTATAAGCGGACTGAATGTTTCGGTAATACTTACCGAATTAAAATCGTAGGGTGTTATAAAATTGTTTGCTATATCCCTCACATAACTGAATCCGTCTTCCTC
>CAZXTX010000077.1:2584-4971 GCA_964643695.1 uncultured Mariniphaga sp.
CTGAAGTTTCCGGTTTCGGTAAAACTGTTTGCATTAAACCTGCCCGATGAAGAGTTGTAATTATAAAACTCACTTACATTTTTTGAAACAGAGCGATCGGCAGTAATATCTATTCTAAGGTCGGGCAGCGGTTCAAATGTCGTTCTGATACTAAGCCTTTCATTTTTTGTAAAAAGATATGGCATATTCAGTGTTGAGTCGGTTGTTACCCAGCCCTGCTCAGCGGCCTTGCGTGCAAAGTTGTAATTCTGCCAGCCAGACAGAAAAGGAAACCCCGGGGCAAAACTGCCGGGCATGTTCCTCCCGAATAAGTTATCTTCAGGATAATATGCACCTGCACCAAATATTCTTGGTTCGGGCAGATAACCCGGTAGAACTGTTCCGCCGCTTACGCTGTAATTTACAGAAATTGTGCGTACACCAATAAGCATTCTGGTAGTAAGGTCAACAATATCTTTAAGTACCGACTGCGAATTCGGCACACCTTTTACAGTTACATTCATTTGTCCGCTGTCGGCCAAAGCGGTAAATTCAACCGTATTGGCATCCACAATGTTTGTTCTTCCCCTCACCGGCTCACCATCTCCACGGGTAACGCTTACATTAATTTTTCTTGTATTCAGCTTATGTGTAATAGTATAAGGCTTGTTGCCTTTCACATTAATATTTGCATTATAAGTTTGTTCAGTTTTTCGTTCAGGAATGGGTTGTTCCTGCTGCTGTGCACGGTTTCCGCCCGATTGTCTGTTAAGGCTGTAGCGGCTGCCTCCGGTTCTCCTGAATTTCTGATTCAGCTCCTGAAAATACGGTACTTTATTATATAAACTCTGGAGGTTTAAATTTCCGGTAAGCTGTATATTTTGTGAGTTTTGTACCCGGTTTCCGAGTCTGATGGTATCGGCGGTTATAGGCCCTGCCATCCAGTCGAAGCTCCCCTGATATCGTATTGTGGATGTAACAAAATTTAACATTTTTAAACGGTTCAGCGGCAGGATGTATGAAATGTTGACATTATGCCCGTATAAGGTGGGTCTTCCCAGATTCCATAAATTTGTAAGAATAGAGTCTCTGAGCATTTGATATTCGTCCATATGCTTGTTAATGCGTCCTTCGGGCTCATCAATACGGGAAGTTCCCCTTGATGAAAAGTCAAATTTTAATGAACGGGTAATGTCATAGCGCAGATCAAAATATCTGTTCCATAAAAAGTCCTTTTCGAAAGTAGCCGGCAAAACAAAATCCGGATTTGTAATATTCCTGGCCTGAACCTCATGATAACGCCTTGAAAGGTCGGTTCGGTATGAAATCTGGGTGGGCAGCGGGTAAAAATTAAAATCACCGATGAGCTTCAGCGGGCCTTTCTGCAAAGCTTTCGATTTGTTAAAGGGTTGTATCAGTTCCGGCCTGCTGCTGTAATTGTATGAAAACATTCCCCGGTATGATTTATCCAGATTGTACTCGGTATTTACGTTACGCATATACAGTTCATTATATGCATATGAAACCGAGAAATTCTGCGGATCCCAAACTCTTGCCTTTTCTTGCTGAGTTCTGGGTTCAACCCTCACGTTTGTAAAGTTGATACTTTTTCGGGTTACCAAATCCTGAGACAAATGTTTTATTGAATCTTTTTCATGTTTGCTTTCTGCCCGTTCAAGTGTTTTTTCAAGTTTGATGTCAGGTTCAAGAGGATTATACTCAGGATTTCTGGTGCTGCGTGAATATCCATAGTACAATGGCAGGCGAACCCCTGCCTTTTCGGGGAAAAACTGCCCCAGATCAAGCGATGTGGCTATATCTATCTCATTTAAATCATCAAGCGGACGGGTGTTAATATTCTGGCTGATGCTGCCAAAGCCGGCAGTACGCTTACGTCCTGCAACAGTAATACTTCCCAGGTCTGCCAGACGAACCGTGGCTCTGGCATTTGCAGCCCATCCGCCACTTTCGTCAAAATCTGAAAGCCTCATTTCGTTAACCCAGACCTCAACTGCTTTTGCCCCCGTATTCAGTTGTCCTTTTTTATGGCGTATTCCCATCATTACAACCTGTACATTACTCAAAGTAGGGCTGCCTTTAATTCTGACCTTGTTTTTGTCCTTGTTCCACCCACGGTGAATACCTTCATACACATCCTGTATTCCCATTGTTGAACCTTCCATCCGCATTTCTGCATTTCTGTCAAGTTTAAGATTCGAGAAAATCTCCAAAGGTAAATCCACCCTGTTATCATCGGGCCACACGATATACCTGTCAGATTCAATATCACCGTTGTACCGCCCCGGCGGTGTCAGTTTCAGAGGTATTTCGTATTCGTAATAATTGTAATTATAATCGGACCCCAGTCTTATAAAGAAATGAAGTTCATCATCATTTAAAGGATAATC
>CAZXTX010000077.1:5071-11087 GCA_964643695.1 uncultured Mariniphaga sp.
ATATTTACAGCTGAAATATCAAAGTTTACATTTGGTGAAACAGCATCCGGCTCACCAATATGGCGGGTGTATCTGCGCCAGTCGGAACGAACAAGGTCAAGTGTGGCAAAACGTAAAATAACCGGTTCTTCAAAACCATGTAAAAATAATCTCAAAAACCTGATAGACTTAAAATCACGGATATTCCCTACAACTTCATCAGGATTGCGAACCGGAATTTTAAACTGATACCATTTTACCTCTCCAATCTGACCGTTTTTCAATTTTACACGGCTCTCCTTTATATCGGTAATATAATTACTTCCGAGATGCATATCATCCTTTTTGATTTTTACCTTGTACTGATAATATCTTTCATTTTCATTCAGGGTATTGTCATTATTGATATCTTCCATATCGGGAATTGATGAAGCAGCTGTAGGATATGACTCTTTTGACATTTCGGTGCTTGGAGAGTTACCCTCCGGGCCGTTAAAGTTTTTATATCTTTCCAGAATTCCAATCTCGTCCGCATCAAAATCAGAACCACGGAAATAATGAAAATTATCGGCTGCAGGGTCATCAAAATATTTTTTGAAAACATCATCATAAACCAAATCGCGGAGCCTGTCAAGGTAATCTTTAAAAAACTGTCGCTCATCATCGTCATTCAGCCCGTCAAGTCCGATATCCTGATACTTTCTGGATCCCGGATCGTTAACAAACGCATTTACCAGCGACTGAAGTGTTGATACTCTTCCCCAAGCGGTAGTGTCAATATTTGTAGCCAGTTCGGAGGTTGGCAGGCCCTGTTCAAAAGCTTTTCTTCCGTCTTTTAAAATATCTTCCGAAATTTCGCCAAGATTAAAATAAAGGTCACCGCCATTGTGCCTGCCAAGTGTGTCATACACAAACGGGTCCATCATCCAGAATTCAATAAATTCTATATTGGAAGTTTCAAAGTCGCTGGTTTCAATGCTGCGCATAATACCTCCCCAGCGGGTTTCGGGTGATGCCAGTGTTCCGTCGGAAGTAATACCCGCAGAGTATGGTGAGGGATGTGTATCAAAATTATACGGGCCACGTTCTTCGGGATAAAACGCAACGTCAAACACCGGAATATTGGTAGGCTGACCTACCGGTGACTCCTTGGCAGGGAAAATCTCTTTTTCAAAAACTTCGCGTACAAAATGATTTGACTGCTGGTCAGGATCATTTTTAATATGTTTTGGAGTCAGACTGTTATTTCTCAAAAACAGAGGGTCAATAATATAAAATGCAAGTTTTGCACGGTTGAAACCGTACTCAAGCTGATTTGTCAGATTCCCCTCGGGGAACAAATTATTCTGATGCTGAGGTGTGCTTGAAAGACTCCATGCCTGCCAGGATTTCAGATCAATACCGGTTTTAGTTCCTTCAAAATCATCAATATATGCATTTCCGCTTTTTTCAATAACTTTTGAATGTCCGGGAATAAGTTTTGCAACTTCAGCCTCCACATCAATGGTTGACGGCCTGTTTGTGCTGTAAAACGGCAGTGCGTCAACAACTTTGGTCAGGAACATGCTTTGGGTTGAATAACGTGCATCCATTCCCAGCATAACGTTTGAAATAGGGTCTTCACCATAAATCACCTTTTTGGTAAGAGGCCGTTCCTGCATATATAGAGCAGTTGCTCCAATATTAAAATTATCAGAAAAAGCATAATTTGCATGTGTTCCGAGCAGGGTTTTTCGCTGCATGGTATCTTCGCTTTCGGTAGATACCTGAATAGGGGTACCTGCTTCAAGCAGTGCCTGATTGATAATTTTTACCGTACCCAGAGTGTAGTCAACGGTATAGTCAATATTTTCCACAAGCTCACGGCCACCGGCGGTAACTCTTACCGAACCCTGCATCAGATTAAGTGATCCGATGGAAATGTCTGAACCCGAAGAACCTTTGTAGCTGCCCACAATTCTGAATTTATTATGTTCAGCATCTTGTTCTGCATAAACCTGAGTTGAATCGTACAGCGACTTAAAAGTATATTTCTCGGCAAGTGACGGATTATCAATCAGTTTTTCGAGATGACTGCCGAAAGGCTCCAGAACAGGAAAAATAACTCTTCCGCGGTTTGAGTTTACCGTTATCCCCTCAATATAGTCGAAAACACCGTCTTTATACGGGTCGAGCTGTTTATTGAGCATGTCAAGGTTCATCACTTCAAGTAAAATACGGCCCTCAAGTTTTCCTTCAGGAATATAATTTATATATGTGCCTGTAGAGTCATTCTGATAAACAACATTTAAGTTAAATTCATCGGGTGAAAGCTGAAAAGCATCCAGATTGTAAATGTTCTTCATCATCAGATTCCATGTGGGTAAAACCGGCGATAGATTTGTTCCTTTCAGAAGTTTCAGAATTAAAGTTTGAGGAGCACTCACACCATCGGTTGAAAATTCACCCACCTGAAAAACCTTGCCGTTGGAAGTATAGCTGAATGCAACAGCAAGAATTTCATCAGAGTTCAGTGCCGAATTCAGTGAAATATACCCCAATCGTTCGTTTACCGTATATTCGGAAGGAGAGAGCTTGCGCGCCTGCTCAATTTTTTCAAAATCACGGCCACCCATAAACTCAGAGCCAAACTGTGACATTGTTACGGTAATATTTTGAACACTCCTGATTTCATTATAGGTATTAGCCATTTCATAATAGAGGGCATTGGCCTCATTATGCGGAAAAATATTTTCAGGGTATGGCAGTCCCATAGCTTCCCGAAACTGCGGCAGGTTGTTGTATATATGAGGATTGTGTTCGCCCAGGTCCTGAAATGCAATAATGTTGCGCGACTCCTGAAAATTGTTCGACTTGTTTGTTACCCAGATTTCAATTTTATTGATGCTTACAGGGGTCATTGGAACAGCTGTGTTTTGGAGCCATTTGTCATAATTATCCCTGAAATAGTGAGACAGGAAAAAGTGACGGTTTGCATCATAATTGGCTGCCGAAATTTCATAATTGGTAATCTGCGCACCTCCTTCGGTTTCAACAGTTCGCGTTTCGCCCTTGTGCTGCGAAAAAAGTGTGGTAAGCGTCATTCTTCCAAACTGCATTTCGGTTTTAACCCCGAACAGATTGGATGCACCTGTTATTAATGAACCGCTTAGCGGCAGCGAAACATTACCGGCTTCAATTCTTTTGATTATCTCATCCTCATCGCCGGTATATTCCAGATTCATCTTATTTTCATAGTCAAATGTGGCTTCGGTATTGTAATTAACCCTCATGTTCATTTTGGTGCCAATCTGGCCCATCACATTCATCTGGATTTTTTCATCAAAATCGAAAGTGGGAACCCTGCGCAAACGTTCGGGAATAGCAGTATTTTCTGTAGTATTCATCTGGTATCCGAAACTCACTTCCACATATCCCTGTGGCTGAATATTTACGATATTGCCGCCAAAAATCCTGTTAAACGCCTCGCCACCTATTGTAAGCTGCGGAATAAGCGATCCCCTTCTGTCCATTTCATGAACACGGCTACGCTGCCGCCAGTAATCTCTTACCGATTTTTCAAAGTCGTAATCAATATAATTGTCAAGCGAAAGTGCCTGAGGCAAACGGTAATTCAGATTTCCTATTTTTTCATAAAAGATATACTGTCCGGTTTCGGAATCATATTCAATTTCAAACTTAATATTACCGGGTTTATTAAGAAACAGCTTGGTTGAATCCTGCCTTAGACTTCCAAAAGCAGGCTGATCCCTGAACGGAAACGGAAGTGTGCCGGTGGTATCCATAACAACAGTATCCTGCGGCTGTATCAGATTATAATACCATATTCTTCCAGATGCCAGAACATTGCTTTTTGAGAATACAAGCAAAAATGCAAGCATACAGAAGAAGTATATCTTTCGTAAAAAGCGGGTCAGTCTCATTCCTGTTTTATAACCTTTTTAATGCTGTTTTTATAACATGCTCAACCGTTGCATCAGGATTGTCCAGAATAATTTTTGACACTGCCTTTTCCGCATCCTTTTTGACAAAGCCCAGCATGACTAATGCAGATAACGCTTCATTTCGCAGAGTATTGTCTGAAGAAATTAAAATTTGCTGAGTGCTGTCAGCCATTTTATCAAGCTTATCCTTCAAATCTATGATTATCCGCTGGGCAGTTTTAATACCTATACCCTTAACAGTTTTGAGCAATTCAACATTACCGGAAACTATAGCTGAAGCAATTTCATCAGGATTCAGCGAGGAGAGCATCATTATTGCCGTTGCAGGACCTACTCCGCTTACTGAAATAAGGTTGCGGAACAGATCGCGTTCCTGCTTTTCGGAAAAACCGTATAAAATATGCGCATCATCACGCACCACCTGATGAATAAGCAGATTAGCCTCCTGCTTACCGTTTATGTTACTGTACGTATTAAGCGAAATATTCACAAAATATCCCACCCCGCCGTTATCTATCACAACACTTGCCGGATTAAGATTTGCAATTGCTCCGCGGATAAATTCATACATAAGAAAAAGTTTAATAGTTTGGATTATCTTCTGCTTCTATGTCAACACTTTCGTCTTCCTGATTGGAACTTATATCATATTTTTTCAACGGGTTTCTTGAAATTTCTTCATAAATCTTGCGGTTTCTGAAAATATCAATTGCCAGATACAGTGCCTGCCTGAATGAATCGGGAGATGCTTTGTCCTCGCCTGCAATTGAATATGCGGTTCCGTGTGCGGGGGATGTCCGCACAAAAGGAAGTCCTGCCGTGTAATTTACACCTCTGTCAAACGATGCAAGTTTAAACGGAATCAATCCCTGATCGTGATACATTGCCAGAATGGCATCAAACTTACGGTAATCCTGTGAACCGAAAAACCCGTCGGCAGGATACGGCCCTAATGCAATTATTCCCTCATCCCTTGCCTGTTCAATAGCCGGCTGTATTATTTCTATCTCTTCCTTTCCCAGAAGACCGTTATCACCTGCATGAGGATTCAGGCCAAAAACAGCAATACGCGGTTTTGTAATGGCAAAGTCCTTCAGAAGCGTTTGTGAGATTATCCTTATTTTTGACAATACGGCTTCTTTTGTAATGTTTTCTGCAACTTTTGATAGCGGAAGATGTGTGGTAACAACTCCCACCTTCATGGTTTCACTAACCATCAGCATCAGAAAATCGGGTGAGTTCAGCCGTTCGCTCAAAAACTCGGTATGCCCCGGAAAATTAAATTTCTCGCTTTGAATATTGTCTTTATTAATTGGTGCTGTTACCAAAACATCAATAAATCCGTCTTTCAAATCAGCAACAGCCCTGTTTAGTGCCGAATAGGATGCTTCACCGGCATCGGGAGTTGATTTGCCAAGTTCAACCCTCAGGTTGTCATCAATACAGTTCAGCACATGAGCACGCTTTGGGCCCGCATCTTTAGCCGAACGGATATGATTAAGGCTTAAACTGGTAATATTTAATGCTTTGCGATGATATGCGGCAATTTTGGGTGAACCGTAAATTATGGGAATACACATGTCAAGTATCCGGGAATCCTGCAAGGTTTTCATAATCACCTCATAACCAATTCCGTTGATATCGCCGTGAGAAATCCCTACTTTTATAATATCTGTCATTGTATCAGTTTAATATTTGTGTTTAAAAACGGAGCCAAAGTTAAGTTTTTAATTGATTTTTTTCAAAAAGCGAAAGAGCATGCGTATTCCGAAACCGGTTCCGCCTGCAGGCCTGTAATTATCCTTTTTATGAAGAAAGGCAACTCCGGCAATATCCAGGTGCATCCACGGATAACCGGTAAAATGCTCAAGAAATTTACCTGCAATAGATGTCTGCGCCTCACGAACACCCAGATTGTTTAAATCTGCAATATCGGATTTCAGCGGTTTTGCATATTCTTTCCAAAGGGGAACTTCAACCATACGCTCATACACTTCATCACCGGCATTTTTCAGTTTGTCAAGATTTTCGGCACTGTTGCCCATTGCGACACATGCCTGTGAGCCGGTAATTATTTCTGCCGAACCGGTAAG
>CAZXTX010000078.1:0-8552 GCA_964643695.1 uncultured Mariniphaga sp.
GGTACTGAACCAGAATATTCGGATATTTTTCCTTTATATATTTTACTATTTTCCCCAGAGATGCAGGACGGCTGACACCGGCCATGTCTTTCAAACAAATTTCATCGGCACCATCGGCAATCAGTTCATCAGCCAGATTACAGTAATACTCAACCGTATGCACAGGTGAATGTGTAAGGCTGAGAGCAGCCTGTGAAATCATTCCCGCTTCCTTTGCATATTTAATTGAAGCTGAAATATTGCGAGGATCGTTAAGTCCGCAAAAACTGCGTGCAATATCAGTTCCCTGAGCCTTTTTTACTTTATAAAACAGTTTCCGCACATCGGCAGGTACCGGACTCATACGAATTCCGTTAAGAGAACGGTCGAGCATGTGGGTTTCAATTCCTGCTTCATTAAATGGTGCCGACCAGCGGCGAACACTAATATTCGGATTTTCACCAAAAAGAAGATTTATCTGCTCAAAACCTCCCCCGTTGGTTTCAACACGTGCAAAACAACCCATGTCAATTATTTCGGGAGCTATGCGTACAAGCTGATCAACGCGCGGAACATATTTTCCTGCACTTTGCCACATATCACGATATACCAAGCTGAATCTGATTTCTTTAGCCATGATATTATTTTTTAAAATTATTGTTTTTCAATTTTTGTTATTTTCCCCTTTCCGCCGGTAACTGTATCAACTGCAGCTACAATTGCGGCAAGTGTTCCGGATGGAATGGTTCCCGTTTTTTCAATTACTTTGGAAACACTTTCGGGCAATGCCCAATACCTGTTTATTATCCTGATTAAAATATTACCAACAACTACTACAAGCCCCAGTATTAAAATAACAGTTGTCATTCCTATTAAAAGGATTGAAAATGCATTACTTAAAGTACTTTCCATATTGTATTCAATTTTATAATTAAAAAAAACAATCAAATTCTAATTGCCGGTTAAAACACAAATAGAATATGATTTACATTATTTAAAAATATCAGGCAAAAATATATGATTTTGGATTAATCCATATTAAAATAAGTTTATATCCTGCAATTAAGTGTCTCCTCTTAACATTGCATTTTAAAACATAAATATATTTGATATGAAATTTTGAACAGAATAATATTTTTCAACCTAAACAAACCGGTTTTATTAAATTTGCAAGTATTTATTTTATTTAACTTTTAAATTCTTGCTAAAACATCAAAATTTAAAAGTGCTTTAATTTAAAACAACCCGGTGCAACATATCAAAATATGAACATTTGTTTTATATAAAACTGTCCGGCACAAAGTATGAAATTGTAAAAACCTTTCTGAAAAAATATTTTTACAAAATGATGTAATGATACGGCTCTTTCTGCGTCTTACATTTGCAGGCTGATTATAAAGTGAGAAAAAACAGTGTAAATGAATGAGAACGATTTCAGAATAAAAATACTTCCGCTAAGTAATAAAATGCTGAACTACGCGGCACATATTCTTAAAAATGAAGATGATGCACAAGATGTCATTCAGGATGTTTTTCTGAAATTATGGCAAAAGAAAGAAGTTCTTCAACAAATTGAAAACACAGAGGCTTATCTGTTTCAGATGGTAAGAAACCGGTCTCTGGATATCATTCGCTCAAAACGAACTGTTTCATTTGGCCCGGCAGAAGAAAAAGCATTAGACAGTCAGGCAGCAAACGATTTAGATAATAAAACCGAGCTGAATGAATCAGCAAATCTGATTAAAAAGCTTATTGAAGAATTACCCGGCCTGCAACAGAAAATAATGTATATGCGCGATATAGAACAATTAGAATACGAGGAAATAGCCGTAAAAACAGGATTAACAAAAAATGCTGTAAGAGTGAACCTGTCAAGAGCAAGGAAGAAAGTAAGAAATGAATTTTTAAAAATCAATCGGGATGGAAGCAAAAGAGATAAAACAATTGCTGCAACGCTATTTTAAAGGTGAAAGCACATTAAAAGAAGAACAGCAGCTTAAAGAATATTTTCTTTCAGAAAACATAGCTGAAGAATTAAAAGATTATTCAGGTTATTTCACCGGTATTTATGAATTAACTGATAAAAGCCGTGATATTAAACTTGAAAATGAAATTATGGATTTCATTATGCAAAATGAACCAGCTGTCAAATCAAATAACCGCCGTATCTGGCAAAATATTGCCGGTATTGCAGCTTCAGTTTTAATTTTAACCGGAATCACACTTTTTATTATACGGTATGAAAAAAAGTCGTTTAAAGACACCTTTGACAATCCCGAAACTGCATATGCTTATGCCGAGCAGACACTTGAATATATTTCAGAAAAATATAACAAAGGCATGCTTGAATTATCAAATTTCGATAAACTGGAATCGGCGGCAGAACCTTTTCAAAATAATATCGAAAAGGTAAATAGATATATGGAAATACTTGACAATCACTAACAAATAAAATATTAACAGAATACAAAAACTTTAAAACATGAAACAGTTAATTTTAATTTTAGCATTTTTATTTCCGGCAGCACTGTTTGCACAAAACACAGCGGTTGACAAACTATTTGAGAAATATGCCAATAAAGAAGGTTTTACCACGGTAAATATTTCAGGCAAATTATTAGCTTTAGCCGGCAATCTGGGAAGTGAAGACGATACGTCAAAGGAGGTTCTTTCCAAACTTAAGGGAATTCGTATTCTTACTTCCGACAATGAAAATAAATCAGCCAAAATTGATTTTTACAAAGAGCTTGAGAAGAGCGGATTTTTCAAAAACAATGAGTATGAGGTCCTGATGGAAATAACCGAATCAAATGAAGTTATTCGCTTTTTATCGAAAGAAAACGATTTTGGTAAAATTTCAGACCTGGTACTTGTGGTCAGTGGTGAAAGCAACACACTCATAAGTATTCAGGGGGTGATTGATCCGGAAAATATCGGAAAAATCACAAAATCGCTCGATATTAATGTGGGAAATTAATCCAAAAGTTTAAATTGAATAATTTTAATAAAGGCTTTGCTGACTGAGGTAACAGCAGGCCTTTTTTGTTTTAATAGCAAAATCTTTTGTAATTTAGCCTCCTGTTAAGCATTATAAAAGAATGGCAGATAAATCATTTTTCGGAGAATACAGGCTTCAATCCGGCGAAAACATTTTTTTACATTCGGATAATTTTTCTGTTACTGTAAAACGTGAAGATGAAAGCTGGCAAATTCTCAAAATTAAAAGCAATGAATTTGATAAAGATATAGTTCCTGACTTTTCAAAAGCTGATTTTTTTCAAACCGGAAAGTCCGGCAAATTGATTGTTTCCCCTTCGCTTCCGGATAAGCCACTGGTATTTAAAGGCAGCAGACTGCATGTTTCACCCGGGCAGCGATTGAGTTTTTTTCTTAAAATTCCTCTTTCGGTTCAGTTTTACTTTTCAAAAAGCCAGTCTAAAAACCTGTTTTGTGAATTACTGACAAAACGCCTGAAAGATACCTGGTTTGGCGAGCCTTATGATGGTGAGCCTGCTTTTGCATTAGGAAGCGATTTTAATTTTTCAGCAAATGAGGCCGAACCTGACGAAACGGAAGCTGTTTGTCCAATAACCATACATAACAACTGGCCGCTGGTTCTTGAAGTTGAACAACTGATTATCCGGGTTGAAAATCTTGCACTTTACAGAGTTGAAAACAAGTTTATGACCAGCCAGGTAGCTATCGAATATAAAGGTAAAGACGTAATAAGTTCTGCAACATACCATTATTCCAAACAGATACACGGAGAAAAAGCAGATACTGTTCTTCAGCCTGCAATTTCATCAGGAAGAAATTTGCGAAAAATCAACTTTCATTTTATTAAAAACTTATATAATCCCGAAGAATGAATATTAACTGGTCAGAATATTTTAGTGCAGAAATGCTGGAAAAATTAATCAGGGTTGGTCTGATCCTGACTATCGGAACCGGCATAATTTACCTTATTACATACTTTGTAAAAAGCATACTGCCTCAAAAATGGACAAAGCAGCGAAAAATGATTATCAACCGCACAGTCCGTTATTCGGGTTTTACTATTCTTGTACTCATTGTTATTTCAGAATTACAGATAAGCCTGACTCCCTTTTTCGGTGCTGCAGGTATTATCGGGCTTGTGGTGGGGGTTGCTTCGCAAACCAGTATAGGAAATATTGTAAGCGGATTTTTTCTGTTATCGGAAAAATCTTTTGAAATAGGAGACTTTATCCGTGTCGGAGATAAATCAGGCACTGTTTTAAGCGTTGATTTACTGTCGGTAAAAATCAGAACTACGGATAATCTTTACATACGTATTCCAAATCAGACCGTTCTTGGCACAAACATTACCAATGTAACCCGTTTCCCTATCCGGCGGATAGATTTAAATATAACCGTTGCATTCAAGGAAGACCTGCAAAAAGTTATTGCAGTTCTTAAAAATGTTATAAAAAGCAATCCTCTTTGTCTTGATGAACCGGAGCCGTTAATTGTATTCGACAAATTAGGAGATAACGGTATTGAAATTTTGCTGGGCGTGTGGACAGAACGAGCCAATTTCAGGAAAGTAAAAAGCATGGTATTACAAGGAATAAAAGAAGCATTTGAAAAAGAGGAAATTGAAATTCCGTTTATGCAGATAAATATTACAAGCGAAGAAAAACCGGCGCCTGTTTCCAAAAAATAGATAAAGAGACTTTTGGTATCACAACCACTTCAGCATTACCGATTAATAATCAAGAATTACCATTTCCGTCCTTCTGTTTACAAGATGCTGTGCTTCAGAGCAAATTACATCGTTAGTACAGTGATTCAGCAAACGTGTTTCACCATAACCTATGGCTACAATCCTCCCTTGCGGTACTCCCTGCTGAACAAGATATTCTTTAACGGAATCGGCACGTTTCCGGCTCAGCCACATATTGTAACCGTCTTCCTGCCGGCTGTCGGTGTGAGAACTTATTTCAATCTTTAATGAAGGATTGTCATTCAGCAGTTTTACAACCTCGTCCAGTTCAGGTTCCGATTTTGGCATAAGCCTCCACATATCTATAAAAAAATCAACCGAATTGAGCCTCAGCTTTCTGCCTTTATCCTTTCTGACGAGCCTGATTGTATCGGAAATATCAATACCCGGTATAAAGCGTTCAGGATCAAGATTAAAATGATAATCAAAATACCCCTCTTTGGTTACATTGGCACTACAGTCATAAATTGTGTCCAATCTAACATCTATAATGCCCGTATTGTCAGAAGTCCAGTGAAATTTCCCGCATTTAACCACAGCATCGCTCAGTATATCGGAGCCTTCAAAATCTTCTATTAAAATTTTATAGTTAATTACCTGTCTTAACTTCAGTTCTACAAACTGACTTCCTGAATAAGTTACAGGTTCCGATAAATATCCTTCAATATCGGAATATATGCGGTAACACCCCGCCTTAGGAACTCTGAATTCAAAATTCCCCAGAAATCCTGTATTTGCCGATCTTACCTGATTTCCGTCACAATCCTGAAGATAAACCAAAGCATTCCGAACCGGTTCAAGATTATGAGCTGCTATAACTTTTCCCCTGATGTCCTCCATCATCGGAATAAATTCAACATGAAAAATATCATCTTTATTCCAGTTGTTCCGGTTTGAAGAAAAATAACCAAACTTTTTTGAGGGATGCAAAGTCAGTCCAAAATCATCCATGGCTGAATTTAGCCTGTTGCCCGGATTAACAGGTTTTTCTTTTCCCGATAATGTGATAAAATAAATATCCAGCTGACCATAATTCGGCTCATGGCCGTCAGAAGAGAAAAACAACAATCCGTCTGGGCTGAAAACCGGAAACATCTCATTACCCTGAGTGTTGATTCTTTCACCCAGATTTTCAGGTTTGCTCCACGTTCCGTTTTCACGAACCGACATATACAAATCGGAATTTCCGAAACCTCCTTCCATATTTGATGAAAAAACGAGGGTGTCTCCCGAAGGGTGTATTGCCGGATGTGCTATATTGTATTCACTGCCGTTATATGGAAAATTATAAGTTTTGACCCATTTGTTTTCAATAAATCTCATAACAATCAAGCCTAATCTGACATGCTTGTTTTTTACTGCTGAACGTCCTGTGTTATCGAACAGATTACTTACCGTAACAAATAATTCTCCTGTTTTATTACAATAGGAAACCGGTCCCTCATGAAAGGAATTGCCAAAACCTTCAACCAATTCCCTTTCGGATACAGGCTCTCCGTTTCCATTAATCCTTGTTTTAAAAACATCATAAAAATAAACATCTTTTTCGCGCTGCTTAACATTTTTATTTACTGATGTAAAATATAAATCATCATTTACGAACTGTGGTGATATTTCGCTTTCATTTGTGTTGATTGCAGTTAAAGGCTTGATTATAAAATCAGTATTACTGAAAAACCCCGGATTTTGTGCATATAATGTTATGCATAAACCGCTAAAAAGTAAAATCAATATAAAAGTTTTATACCTCATACATTCAAAATGTGCAAATTAAAACATTCTTGGCGATTCCCACCTTCGGAAAACACCAAGTTCGTACGATACCATAATCTCGTGCGATCCGTTTTGAGACAACCTGAGCCTGTTTGTCGAAAAATCAATTGCATAACCTATTCTGAGCCTTTTGTCAAAAATCCACTGCCCTATAAAACCAAACGAATCTCCAACCCTGTAATTGCCTCCAAGCCAGACTTTCTCTTTAATTAAAAAATTTGCAGTTAAATCTACAGCAACCGGTGCACCACTGATGTAACGGGTCAAAAATGCAGGTTTAAATTTTATTTCATCAGACACATCTATTATCAAACCACCGGTAAGATAAAAATGGCGTAATTCTGCCCACGATGAATAGTTGCTGTTTTCATTCTTAAAGGTGCTTTTTAAAATTTTGGGAGACGACAACCCAACATAAAAATTTTCATTGTTCAAAAAAGCACCTATTCCGAAATTTGGCAAAATCTGATTGTTTATGTCAGTCATAAATAAAGGGTCCTGCGGTTCACCCGGGTAACCGGTATATTGTGAAAGATTATGAGAATAACTCACTATTCCGCCTTTTATTCCAAGCCTCAGATATATTTCCTCAGTCAAATTCAATCTGTAGGAATAATCTGCATTAACAGCCATTCTCTTTTCAAAACCGACTTTATCCGAAATCACATTAAGCCCCAAAGCCACTTTACCCGTGCCAACAGGAGACTGAACAGAAAAGGTAAAAGTTTGGGGAGCACCTTCCATGCCTGCCCACTGCAACCGTCCCAGTGTCATAAATCCCAGATTCCGCCATGTTCCGGCATAAGCCGGATTAATAACCTGTGTATTAAAGTTATAATATGTAAAACCGGGATCTTGCTGTGCATTAGTATATTCAGCAAACAAAACCAAAATTAACAGAATCCGTATTCCCTTAATGATATATGTTTTAATAATCTTTGACATTTCAGTATAAATATTACCAGTTCATAAAAATGAAACCGTTTATTGATTTGTTGCCATCATTCAGATTTAAAATGTAATAATAAGTTCCGGAAGGCAGCTTTTCTTTTCCAAATGTTCCTTTATTAGTCGAATAACCATTCCACCAGGCATCAGAATCACCGTGCACATCAGTATTTCCGAAGTTGTCTTTTTCAAACACCTTATTACCCCATCTGTTAAAAATCTCAACACGGGCATTCGGATATTTTTCAATACACTTAATTTTCCATTCATCCTGTATTCCGTCATCGTTGGGTGAAAATCCGTTTGGAATAACAAGTTCACACTGCTCAACCGGAACGGTAACCGAACTGCTTCTTTCAATTTCAGCACCATTGGCGACAGTAACTGAAACATAAGCAACATTTTCAAAACTGCCTTTGATTTCATCTTCTGGCATTACGGTGTAACTTGTATTGTAATTCAATACTTCTCCGGGCTGCATAGTTCCGGCATGCTGCTCAAAACCGGTGAGAGGGTCGGTCAGTATTACATTCTCAAGTTCAACATTCCCTGAATTTTTAATTAATATATTAAAGCTGACAACCTCATTTACAATTGCTTTTGAAGAAAACATTTCAGCAGTTTTTTCAATTTCAATAACAGGCATCTGCTCAATTACCGTCACAGTCGGTTCATCATTATCCGGTGCAGTACCGGAAATATCTTCAACAACATTTCCGAAAAAATCATGACCTGTAACTTTTGCCGAATTTATTATCCTGCCGTCATTTAAATCCGATTGTTCAACTTCATAAACAGCCTCTGTCGTTGCAGTTTCACCCGGTGCCAGAAGTATATCTTCAATTTCCAGATTTGATATTCCGATACGTTCATCATCAATAACCATATTTTGCAGCGGGACATTCCCTCTGTTAATAATCAAAAAAGTATAAGTAACAGTCTCATCTGTACGTGAATAAAAACCTGTTTTTACCAGACCTATTTCAGGCCGTGGCACTATTTTTTGAAAAGTAACCGTTACCTCTGCCCTGCTGCATGATCCAGGCAGGTTCATTTTACACAAATAATATGACACAGGCGTTGGATCCGAAAAGAAACCGAATTCAGG
>CAZXTX010000078.1:8652-11016 GCA_964643695.1 uncultured Mariniphaga sp.
GTTATTTCAGCAATGTCCTTCAATCCTGTTAAATTTTCCGTTAATGAATAGCGAATCGGCTCAGGTGCAATAACATTTTCATTTTCAGGCACAAATAATACATTGCCGGTAACAGGATTATAGCTCCATACACCCTCACCTGCAATGATAAGTTCATTCTGAACTCCGTCTGCATCAGTGTTTATATCAACCGTAACCAATTCCGGCCTTACAGGTGATCCGTCACTGAGCCTGTCATTTGCAAGAATATTGATAACCGCATTGTCTCCGGCTCTGTTTTCCAAACTCATATCATCTGTTGCCACAGGTGGCCTCACCTGATAATCAATAGAAATTATTGCATCATCGGTTAATCCGGTATGTTTTTCTGTAAGAATATAGGTTATCGGTGTTGGTGCTGCCGTAAAACCGGCCTCGGGAGTATATGTTACCTCACCTCTGACACTGTTATAAACCCACACTCCTTCTCCGGGAACAATTTTTTCTGTTTGCATTCCGGCCTCTTGTGAATTCATATCAACAGTAACATATCCGGGCAGTACAGACGAGCCGTCACTTAACCTGTCATTAGAAAGAATATTCACAACCACCAGTTCTCCGGGGGTATTGCCTGAGCTGACATCATCAACTGCAACAGGTGGCTTTTTTGCATAATCAACCAAAACTTCAGCCCTATCACTCAATCCTGTCATTATTTCAATCAAAGAATAGCTTAAAGGTGAAGGATTAGCCGTAAACCTCGGTTCGGGTGTAAAAGTTAACCTGTCTGATAATGAATTATATCTCCATGTTCCTTCCCCGCTGACTGAATATTCATTCTGTAAACCGGATATTTGCAGATTAATATCAACATCAACCGAACCTGACGTTGCAGACGACCCGTCACTTAACTCGTCATTCAAAATAATTTCTATCGAAACCGTTTCTCCCGGATTATTGCCGGAACTGCTGTCATCATTGGCAACAGGCGGCCTTTTAATGTATCCGATTATTATTGAAGCAAAATCAGACAAACCGGTAAAATTTTCAGTAAGCTTGTAATCAACAGGGTTTGGACTTATTGTAAAACCGGTCAGTGGTGTAAAAGTAACTGTTCCCTCGCCAGAATTATACTCCCAGGTGCCTTCCCCGGCAACCAAAACCTGATTGGGATTTTGTGCCGGCTCCCCGGTTAAAGGGTCAATCAGTTCAACCGTAACATGGTCGGGAATAACCGGACTGTTATCACTCAGTCTGTCATTTTCCAAAATACTTAAAATCACTGTACTGCCGGGAATATTACCGTCACTAATATCATCAATCGCAAATGGTTCGCCTTTGTTATACCTCACAGTTACTTCTGCAGTATCAGAAAGGCCTGTCAAGTTTTCAGTTATAATATATTTAACAGATGAAGGATCTGCTGTAAATCCTGAAAAAGGAGTAAAAATCACTTCACCGGAAACAGGATTATAATTCCATTCACCTTCTCCGGAAACTACAAACACTGTTTGTATTCCGGCCAAATCCGGATTCATATCTACTGTAACCAGGCCGGGAACAGCAAAAGAATCATCATGCAAGCGGTCGTTTACAAGAATATTTACCACTGCATTCTGGCCGGCCAAATTATCAGAGCTGAAATCATCTGTTGCAACGGGTCGTTTATAAGCTTCGGCTGTTGCTTCACCTACTGAAGTAACAACAACACCCAAAGGAGAAGTACCTGAAACAGAAACAGTATTTACAACTTTTCCTGAAATCACATCATTTTGCTTAACAAAATAATTTTGTGTAAATGTTTGTATTTCTTCAGGCTGAAGGTTATCAATTACTGAACTCAGGCCTGTCAGCGGGTCAGTAACATTTATGCCTGAAAGTGTTACATTGCCTGTGTTTCTCACCTGTATTGTAAAAACAAGTTCATTGCCCGCCATTGCATACTTTTCGGGAGAAACACTTTTAACAACAGAGACAGATGGTGACTGAACAGCAGTCACTGTTTCGGTATCGCTTGCTTCAACTGTATTGTTTAAAGGGTCTCTTCCGGTTACGACAACGGTGTTGTAAATCTTTCCGGCATCCAAATGTGACTGGGTTACCGCCAGACTACCGGTAAAATTACTTAAAGAACCCGGTGCTAAAATTAAAACTGATTCTTCAATACCTATAAGCATATCACTTACCGTAATATTCCTCAGAGTAACATTTCCAGTATTTCTTACCTGAATGTTATAACCGATATTATCACCAACAGAATCATAATCTGTATTCTGTGCAACTTTGGATACCGACAGTGAAGGCAGCTGAATTGCAGATACTGTTTTGGCATCATTAGCCGTTATTTCATTATTGTTGGTATCTCTTCCTGTAACGGTAACAATA
>CAZXTX010000079.1:0-10968 GCA_964643695.1 uncultured Mariniphaga sp.
AGAGAATTGAACGCAGCATTTTATTTTAACCAGATTATTTGCATTTTTTCATCTATTAGCGGCCTGTCATTGTTGTCTGTTTCAACTGCCGCTATTTTATCAACAACGTCCATGCCCTCAACTACCTCGCCAAAAACAGTATAGTCACCATCCAATGAAGGATAGCCGCCGGCAGTAGTATAAATTTGACGCTGTTCTGCAGTAAATTTAAAAGAAAGCCCTCCTGTTTCAATCATATTGTCAACCTTTTCCCTGATTTCAGATATTTTAAGATTGAAACCTTCCTGATCATTATTTTGTCTGAATTGTTCCAGTTCATTCTGAATATCAGTTAAATTTTTTCGCATTAGTTCATTTATAATATTCTGATTTTTAGCCATTTCAAGAGTGTCTAATGCTCCCTCTGAAAAGACTTTTCCCTGAATAATATAAAACTGTGATGCACTTGAGCGTTTTTCAGGATTGGAAGGGCCACCACGGCGTGCAGCAGCCAGCACACCCCGTTTATGAAAATATTCCGGGAAGTTAATTTCAGCAGGTATGGTATAATCAAGTGAGCCGCCGCCTAAAGCTGTTCCGAGTGCGGCGTTTTTCGAATTCGGGTCTCCGCCCTGAATCATAAAATTCTGAATTACCCTGTGAAAAAGAAGTCCGTCGTAAAAGTTTTTCCTGATAAGTTTTTCAAAATTTATCCTATGTTCTTTTGTTTTTTCGTAAAGAATAATTTTTATGTCACCATATTGTGTTTTAATTACTGCATCTGCATTATCTGAAGCTTTTTGAGTACCGGCACATGAAAATACAGCAGTAAATAAAAACAGGAAAATTATTAACCTGCAATTTTTCATTAAATTTCAATTTATATTGTTGAGTTAAAAAATCAGTGTAAATATAGTAAGTTACCAAAAACTTTCATCTCTTTGTAAAGGTCATGTTTTAAAAGAAAAATCGTAAAACAGTAATTTCATGGATCATATTCAGATAAATTCAAAGCTAAGGCTTGAGCGTATAAAACCGCATATGGCTCAAACAATTTTTGAAGCTGTTGAAAATAATCGTGAATTTTTAGAAAAATGGCTTCCGTTTGTTAAAGAAACACATCATATTTCATATACTGAAAAATATATTCAGGCAATCGTTTCTCAAAAAGGAAGGCTAAAAGAAGATGTATATACAATTTGGTATAATCAGGTATTTACCGGTTTGATTGGATTTAAGGATACCGACTGGATTAATAACAAAACCGAAGTGGGTTACTGGCTGATTGAAAAAATGCAGGGTAAGGGGATAATGACTTTATGTGTGAAGGAGCTTGTTAACTTTGCCTTTAAAGAGATGGGAATGAACAGGGTACAGATTAAAACAGCCTGCGGGAATAATAAAAGTGCTGCTATTCCAAAAAGACTTGGTTTCTGTTTTGAAGGTACAGAACGGCAGGGAGAAAATCATCATGGTAAATATGCAGACCTGGAAGTATATAGTTTTCTGAAATCGGACTATGCAGTTTGTTAAGAAATGTTTTTCATTTTGTTGCTGTTGAGTATATTACACCGGTCTTTAGTTAATATTTGTTGATATAAATTCAATATTTAAAGAAGTTTGATATATTTGACCCGAAAATTCGTTTATTCGATATTAATCTTTTAAATCACAAGTAAGGGTAATTGTTTTTATAAAGTTATGGAAGAAAAGAAAATCAGGAGAAACCTTTACCGTGTTTTACGAAAAACGGGAGTACAAAAAAATGATATTCAACTTGAAGCATCATATATTAATGATTTGAATTTTGATTCGGTTGACTGGAAAATCTTTACTTTTTATCTGGAAGGGATTTTTAATATTTCGGTTCATGATGAGGAATTGTTAAATCTGATAAGCGTAAATGATACGGTTAATTTTCTAAAGCATAATACCTATGCAAATATTATTAGTAATTAAAATTAATTCAGGCTTTCCTTCTGACTGATTTTTTTAAAACCTCACGCAATTATTTCCACTTTGTTTCCGTCAGGATCAAGAATTACACTTTCATAATATCCGTCACCTGTTGTTCTGGGTTCCGAAATAACTTTAAAACCATCTTTTCTGATTAATTCAGTAAGCCGGTCAACATCATCTTTATTTTTAGCTTTAAAGGCAAAATGTGCCAATCCGGTATAATGTTTCAATAATGAGTTTTTTGATTTTGAGACACTGGGCATTTCCATAATTTCAAGACGGCAGTTGCCGTCAAATACTAAGAAATAGGATTTAAATTCTTTTGAATGGTTGTAATAAATTTCAGTAGGTGAAGCATCAAAATAATTCATGTAAAAATTTTTTAATCCTTCAAGATTATATGTCCATATTGCAAGATGTTCAATTTTCATATTTTTTAGTTTACAACTATTTTAATACGTAAAAAAGTTTCTCTTAGTTTCATTTTAAGCAGTTTTTACAATAAAAACCGAAAGAGTATGCTTCGCAAATAATAATCAGACTTTTATGAATATTAAACAAATTAGCTTTAAAACAGATGCAATCAGGTTATAAATAAACTGTTTAAGAAAAATAATACTGTTCTTGCTGATTTATAATCATGTTAATTATTACTTTTACATCATAAAACTTAGCTGCCTTTTACTTGTTATTTATAAATTGTGGCATTTTATAAAAAAACTCTGAATGAATAATATTACAAAATACACTATTCCTGCAGTGATTCAGGAATCTTTTACAAAATTTGCAGAAAACAATTCACTTGTTTATGCAGGAGAGAAAAGTTACACTTATCGCGAACTTGCCAATGATGTTATGCATGTTGCGGCTTTACTAAAAAAGTCAGGTGTAAACAGAGGAGATAAGGTTGCAGTTTTAAGTGTCAATATGCCTAACTGGGGAATTGCATTTTTGGCAATTTCATGGGTAGGTGCAACTGCTGTTCCTATTCTTCCCGATTTTCACACAACTGAGGTAAAATCTATTTTAAAACATTCTGAAACTAAAGTGATGTTTGTTTCAGAAGGTCTGTACAATAATATTGATGATGAGATTTCAGGTATGCTGCAGCATATGATACTCATTGAGAATTTTGCAATAATTCCTGCGGGTATTCCGGCAAAAAAACTTTCAGAACTTGAAACTGCCGTTACACTTTCTGAAATTCAATCAGAACCTGAGGAGGTAAATGAAGAGGATATTGCCTCAATTATTTACACATCCGGAACCACGGGAAGTTCAAAAGGTGTAGTGCTTACACATAGAAATCTTATGTGGACAGCTGAAAAAAGTTATACTTTGCAAGAAATTGATTTTCATGATCGTTTTTTGTCGGTTTTGCCACTTTCGCATACTTTTGAGAATACACTTGGTTTTCTTTTTCCCTTAAAATTTGGTGCTTCAGTTCATTATTTGCGTAAGCCGCCGGTTGCATCGGTACTGCTGCCTGCACTGGAAATTGTAAAACCAACTATAATGCTGGTGGTACCGTTAATTATTGAGAAAGTTTTTAAGGGCAAAATTCTGCCTCAATTCCAAAAATCCCCGCTAATACGGTCACTTTATTCAATTCCTCCATTCAGGAAGATTTTACACCGTGTGGCTTCAAAAAAACTGTATAAAACATTTGGAGGCGAACTTCGCTTTTTTGGTATAGGTGGTGCAAAACTGGATTCAACAGTTGAAAGATTTTTATATGAAGGAAAATTTCCGTATGCCATAGGATATGGATTAACCGAAACATCGCCTTTGCTTGCAGGTGCAGTAGGTAAAAACGTTCGTATTGGCTCCACCGGAATTGCAATGGAGGGTGTTCAGCTCAGACTTGGTGATGCAGATTTAAAAACCGGAGAAGGTGAAATTCAGGCAAAAGGGCTCAATGTAATGAGAGGTTATTATAAAGCTCCCGAATTAACAGCCGAAGTTTTTACTGAGGACGGATGGTTTAAAACCGGTGATAAAGGATGGTACGACAAGGATAATTTTCTGTATATAAAAGGCAGGATAAAAAATATGATTGTAGGTGCAAGCGGTGAAAATATTTATCCTGAAGAAATTGAATCTGTAATTAATAAAATGAGATTTGTGCTTGAGTCATTGGTTGTTGAGAAGAAGGGCAGGCTTGTTGCCATGATTCATCTCAATATGGAGGAGATAGAGCAGAATTTCAAAAATCTTAAAGTAGAGGCTCAGCAGTATATAAATGAAAAAACGGATGAAATTCTAAAGGAGATTCAAAGCAAAGTTAATCTGGAATTAAATAAATTTTCAAGAATTCATCAGGTTGTGCTTCAGCCTATACCTTTTGAGAAAACACCCACCCAGAAAATAAAGCGGTTTTTATATACTTAAAACTTGCATAGTTTAAAAAGGAAAGTCTCTGCCGGATTTTCCTTTTTTATTCTATATAAGCAGATTTTATTAATTTTGTACCTGCAAAATCTCAATTATTAAATGGTTACAGAATCAAGATATAGTGCAAGAGGTGTGTCGGCATCGAAGGAAGATGTTCATAATGCCATAAGAAATATTGACAAAGGATTGTTTCCGAAGGCATTTTGTAAAATTATTCCCGATATTTTAGGTGGCGATCCTGAATGGTGCAACATCATGCATGCCGATGGAGCAGGAACAAAATCATCGCTGGCTTATATTTACTGGAAAGAAACTGGTGATATTTCGGTATGGAAGGGCATTGCGCAGGATGCACTTATTATGAATCTGGATGATTTGCTGTGCGTGGGAGCTACAGAAAATATTCTGGTGTCATCAACAATCGGAAGAAACAAAAATAAAATTCCCGGAGAGGTGGTTGCTGCAATTATAAACGGAACCGAGGAGTTGCTGGAGGAGTTGAGAAATCTGGGAATCAGTATTTATTCAACCGGAGGCGAAACTGCCGATGTTGGTGATTTGGTAAGAACAATTATTGTAGATTCAACCGTTACCTGCCGGATGAAGCGTGACGAAGTAATTTCTGCCGGAAATATAAAGGCCGGAAATGTGATAATCGGGCTTTCATCATCAGGAAAGGCAACATACGAAAATAATTATAACGGCGGAATGGGCAGCAACGGCCTCACATCTGCAAGGCATGACGTTTTTGCAAATTATCTGGTTGAAAAGTATCCTGAAAGTTTTGATCAGGAAGTATCACCGGAGCTTGTTTATTCAGGAAAGTACAAACTAACCGATAAAATTGAGGAGACAGGTTTAAATGCCGGACAGCTGGTTTTGTCGCCAACAAGAACCTATGCACCGGTGGTAAAAAAAATATTGAATAAGTTCAGAAAAAATATCTCCGGGATGATTCACTGTTCGGGAGGTGCACAAACCAAAGTTTTACATTTTGTAGAAAATGTTCATGTTGTAAAAGACAATATGTTCCCCGTTCCGGCTCTGTTCAGAATCATTCAGGAACAGTCGGGAACAGACTGGAAGGAAATGTATAAAGTATTTAATATGGGGCACAGGCTCGAAATATATACCGATTCGGAAATTGCCGAAGAAATTATTGCCATTTCGAAATCATTCAACATAGATGCCCGTATTGTGGGCAGGGTAGAGTCTTTTAACGGAGAAAAACTGACGATTGTTTCAGAAGAAGGAAAATTTGTTTATTGATAATAATTATGACAGAATATTCATTACTTGAAAAATATGAACCAATAAGAGTGAGGTTTGAGGAAATTCAGCAGCAAATTACCAATCCGGATATAATTTCGGATATGAAACGGTATGTTAAACTGAATCAGGAATATAAAAATCTTGAAAAACTTATAAATACTTTCAGGGATTATAAGAATCTTGTTGATAATATTCAGACAGGAAAAGAAATTCTTGCAGAAGAGAGTGATGAGGATCTTCGCGAGATGGCACGTGAAGAGATTGAATTTGCAGAAGAAAAAATTCCCGGACTGGAAAACAATATTAAAATTTTGCTGATTCCGGCCGATCCGGAAGACAGTAAAAATGCTATTTTGGAAATACGTGCCGGTACCGGAGGTGATGAAGCGAGTATTTTTGCAGGCGATCTGTTTCGGATGTATTCAAAATTTTGTGAAAAGAAGGGGTGGCGGATGGAGGTAACCCATACAAATGAAGGAACTGCCGGCGGATTTAAGGAAATTGTTGCAAATGTTACCGGAGAAGGCGTGTATGGTATTTTAAAGTATGAGTCTGGTGTTCACCGTGTGCAGCGCGTACCTCAAACTGAAACACAGGGGAGGGTTCACACTTCGGCTGCAACCGTTGCGGTTTTACCCGAGGCCGAGGAGTTTGATGTGGAACTGAAAGAGGCTGATATTAAAAAAGATACCTATTGCTCATCAGGCCCGGGCGGACAATCTGTAAACACAACATATTCTGCAATAAGATTGACGCATTTGCCCACCGGAATTGTGGTAACCTGTCAGGATGAAAAATCACAGATAAAAAACCTGGCAAAAGCAATGAATGAGCTGCGCACACGGATTTACAACATGGAATACCAGAAATATATTGATGAAATAGCTTCAAAACGAAAAACAATGGTTTCAACCGGCGACCGCTCGGCAAAAATCAGAACTTATAACTGGCCGCAGGGAAGGGTTACCGACCACCGTATTAATCTCACTTTATATAATTTACAGGCTGTTGTAAACGGAGATATTGATGAAATTATTGAAAAACTGATGATTGAAGAAAATGCACAAAAACTAAAAGAAGCAGAAATTTAAATATTTCCACTAAAAAAACTGTAAAATGAACCGGCAACAACTCTTGCAGCAAATACAAGCAAAAAGGAGCTTCCTTTGTGTAGGGCTTGATACCGATATTAAAAAAATTCCAGAACATTTAATAAGTGAGGAAGACCCTGTTTTTGCATTTAATAAAAGTATAATTGAAGCAACAGTCCGGTACTCGGTTGCTTATAAGCCAAATCTTGCCTTTTATGAAAGTCTGGGTGCCAAAGGATGGCAAAGTCTTGAAAAAACGGTGGATTTTATACGAAAAAATCATCCTGAGCTTTTTCTGATTGCCGATGCCAAACGGGGTGATATTGGAAACACTTCCGGCCTTTACGCCCGTGCATTTTTTGAAAATCTTGATTTTGATGCTGTTACTGTAGCTCCGTATATGGGTGAAGATTCCGTAAAACCGTTTATGATATATCCCGGAAAATGGATAATACTGCTGGCATTAACCTCTAACAAAGGTGCTGCCGATTTCCAGTTTCAGCAAAATGAAAACGGACAGGAGCTTTTTGAAACTGTTCTGGAAACATCTAAAAGCTGGGGAAACATTGATAATATGATGTACGTGGTTGGTGCAACAAAAGCTGAGAAACTAAAAGATATACGTAAAATTATTCCCGAACATTTTCTTCTCATTCCTGGTGTGGGTGCACAGGGTGGAAGTTTGAAGGAAGTAGCCGATAACGGAATGAACAGCAGTTGCGGGATTTTAGTAAACTCTTCGCGTAATATTATATATGCTTCGGAAGGAAAAGATTTTGCAGAAAAGGCCGGTGAAGCTGCTCTGGAAATGCAAAACGAGATGGATATCCTGTTAAAAAACAGAGGTTTATAGTTGCGTTACATCAGTCCTTTTAACATTCCGTGATAATACATGGGTTTTAGTCCGTAAACCTTAAGAATCCACCACATTCCGCGCTCAATTCCCGGATCAAGAAACGGTATAATCGGCATCAGCTCCTTGTCGTAACCAAATTCGCACATCAGTACTTTTCCGTATTCGGTAACAATCGGACAGGCAGAATATCCGTTATACTTTTTTTCGGGTTCTTTGCCTTCCATAACCGAAATCAGATTGGCAGCAGCAACCGGAGCCTGCATACGAATGGCAGCACCTGTTTTACTTGTTCCAAGCCCGGCAACATCACCAAATATCACAACATTCGGATACTCTTCGCTTATAAGTGTTTCATTGTCCACTTTTGCCCATCCGCCATGTCTTAAACTGCCTTCGGTTATGGCAAATGGCGAGTTTCTTACAAAATCTGGCGTTCCCATTGGCGGGGTTAAGTGTAAAAAGTCATACTCAACAGTCAGCAGTTCTGTTTCACCGGTAATTGGAAGCTGTGCCTGAGTTGGTTCTTCAAGTATTTGAAAAACAGCCTTTTTTGCATCTCTGTCAACTGATACCAAGCGATGTTTATAATGTGTTTCAACTCCGCGTTCATCATACAAATATTGCAGTCTGTCACCAAAAATCTTTGGAGTCATCAGATTTGTTGAGTTACAGTAATATTCAAAATTAAATCTTTCCCTGCTTTTATGTTTTTTAAGGTAATCTTCGGTTATCAGACATATTTTTTTAGGTGCGCCGCCACATTTCAGTTCTGTGTATGTGTCGGTGAATATTAATCTGCCCTCCTTTTTTTCAGGAAGTTTTTGCAAGGCATCCCAGCATTTGGCTGCACCTTCAAAATCATATAATGAATGAATTCCGTTTGTTCCGAGTGTCTCTCTTGATACGCCTTCAATCTCATTGAAATCAGCAACACAACCGGGCACCAATACTAAAAAGTCGTATGAAATTTTCCCGTTTTTCGATGTAACAACCATATTGCTTTCAGGATTCAGTTCCGTTACATGATCCTTTAGCCATTTTACATCGGAAGGAATCAGCTTTGCTGTGGGTTTTAGAACCTGATCAGGTTTAAAAGTTCCCGATGCAATAAGAGTATATCCCGGTTGATAATGATGAATCTCATTCGGTTCGATAATGGTTATGTCATCATATCTTAATTTATCGGACAGGTAGGCTGCCATGGTAATTCCTGCAGCACCGCCGCCTACTATTACAATTTTTGCCTTTACCTTGCTTTCTGTAAAATAGTTGTAAGTACTTTTTGTTACAACCAATCCGCCAATGCCGAGAGCTCCGGCAGTAATAAATTTTCTTCTGCTTATGCCCATAAATCATTCAATTTATAAAACCGGTTAATTTGATTCAGGTTTTATTTTCTGAAGCAAGAATAACTCTTTCTTTTTTTTAAAACCATGAAGATTTATTCTATGTGTCAGAGTTAACGATTTATTAAACCGACAAAAAAGTCGTTATTGATTTAAAAATCAGTCTATTAAAACATTTGTTCGTATGCGTTTAACCTGGCTTTTGAAAACTCTGTTTCAATGAAATAAAACAAGTAGCTATGCTTATTAATAACAATAATCATTTAAATCTATATCCAATTGTTATTTTTAATAGTCTGACCTTCTCATAGACTTCTGATTCACTATAAAATCCATGATAAGTCGGACGTTTAGGAAGTTGTGCCACTTTGTTAAAATTAATATGATGGTCATACTGTAATCCGATTTGTATTGAGGAGATACAATATTTTAATCCTGCCCCTGCTGTTAATCCGACTATTGTTGAATTGATTATTCCCATTCTTGAAGATTTATTTTTATTTGAAATCAAATAATCAATCCTGGGACCTCCATTAATGAAAGGAATAAATTTCCATATCGGATATTTAAAATTTAATGTTGAATTGACAGAAAGATAAGATAGATTTGATTCACTGGAAGTTGTTATATAACCATAATTTTCTCTGTAATATTTATACAAATTAGACCCTGATTTACTAATGAATCCCAGGCTGCCAGACAAATTGAAATATTTTTTATTCCAATAATCGATGTTTAAAAATATGTTTTTGCCATTCAATTTTTCAGTATATCCCGGAATCTCAAAGTCGTTTTTCCATTTTAAGTTCGAGAAATTCTCTCCTATATGGATGCTGACAATCTGACTACTACATAAATTTATTGTAGTAACAAAGGCAATAAGTGTTATAAACTTTTTCATTTGATATAGTCTTATGATATATTGACATGTACTGTACAGAAATCATATAAAATTAGAAAATTTTATGTCAGATATTATTATTATTCATAAAATAAGGATAATCTACCAAAATCTCTCTGTTAGTTTTTACCGATTTCTTAGAAATATGAACAGTTGCATATACCGCCGCCGTACCATCTTTTTTAACAAAACTCTCATTTATTATTAACCGGGGAATTGTCATTTTACTTGAATGGATTTTGAATGAAATTAATCTATTTGAATGGAAATTGAATGAATTTTCAGTATCTGCTTACCTCTCTTATAGACGTAATGACTTCATTATAAATAAAATATGGAGGCTGCATTTATGCAGCCTCCATAAGAAGTGGTGCCACTCGGAATCGAACCAAGGACACACGGATTTTCAGTCCGTTGCTCTACCTACTGAGCTATGGCACCTGTCCAATTTTGTGCTGCAAAAATAATGAAATTTTTATATCATCAAACATATTTCAGTTTAAAGTAAGTTTTTGTGAAATATTTTAAAGGTAGTATTGTTATTTGTGTTACCTGTTTGTTTTATTAATTTTGCGGGCTTATTTATTCTCTCAATGGTTGAATCTGATTTTCTGACATATACGTTGCCTAACGGCATTCGTTTAATTCATCAGCCGGCAAATTCTCCGGTAGGCCATTTTGGTATTCTTATAAATACCGGCTCGCGTGACGAGGAGCCTGATGAACACGGGCTGGCTCATTTTATTGAACATTCTGTTTTTAAAGGTACAAAAAAACGCAGGGCATTTCATATTCTCAGCCGTATTGAAGATGTGGGCGGTGAGCTTAATGCATATACAACCAAGGAGGATACCACACTTTTTGCCACTTTTCTTTATGAGTTTTACGAAAGGACTGCCGAGCTTTTAAGTGATATCCTTTTTAACAGCACATATCCAGAAAAGGAAATAAACCGTGAGAAGGAAGTAGTTTTGGAAGAGATTAATTCATATAAAGACACTCCGTCCGAATTGATTTTTGATGATTTTGAAGAACTGGTTTTTGACGGACATCCCATTGCACGGAATATTTTGGGAAATCCGTCAAATCTTGCAAATTTCAGTCGTGAAAAAATTTTATGTTTTATCAATAAAAATTACCATACTGACCAGATGGTGATTTCTTCAGTCG
>CAZXTX010000080.1:0-10871 GCA_964643695.1 uncultured Mariniphaga sp.
AGGATTTTTTTCTGATTTTCACAGGTTTTATTTCCAGCATCAGGTGATTTTTGGAAATAATATCATCTTTTTTTACATAGATTTTAACAATTTGTCCGTCGAAAGGCATTCTTACCTGATTCTGCATTTTCATTGCCTCAAGTAAAAGAATGGTTTCGCCTTCCCTTACTTTTTCCCCGGTTTTTACAAAAATATCTATAATTGTTCCGGACATAAATGAACAGACATGATTTTCATTTGGCTCTTCCCATTTAACCCGGTTTTCAAATTTCCAGGTATAAGTGGTTTTATAAACAGCACCCTGAATCACCAGATTTTTTAATTCATTTTCTTCACTCATAATTCTTTAAATTAAAATGGAGGAATACCATGTTTCTTTTGTGGTAATGAAACGGATTTGTTTTCAGAAACCCGGAGGGCATGCAATAACCGTTCACGTGTTTCTTTAGGTTCAATAACTTCGTCAATATATCCCTGGGCTGCTGCCACATACGGATTGGCAAACTTCTCCTTGTATTCCTGAATTTTTTGCTGTCTCACTTCTTCGGGGTTTTCTGCTTCCGAAATTTCTTTTCTGAATACAATATTGGCTGCACCTTCCGGCCCCATAACCGCTATTTCAGCTGTTGGCCATGCAAAAACAAAGTCGGCCCTGAGGTGCCGTGAGTTCATTGCAATATATCCGCCGCCATACGCTTTTCTGAGAATTACGGTAATTTTTGGTACTGTTGCTTCACTGTATGCATATAAAATTTTTGCTCCGTGCCTGATAACCCCGGCATGTTCCTGATCAACACCGGGCAGGTATCCCGGCAAATCTTCCAAAGTTACGATTGGAATATTAAAAGCATCGCAGTAGCGGATAAATCTGGCAGCTTTGTCAGAACTGTCGGTATCAAGCACTCCGGCTAAGACCATCGGCTGATTGGCGACAAAACCAACAGTGTCGCCATCCATTCGTCCAAACCCGATAATTATATTCGGGGCGAAATTTTCCATTACTTCAAAAAACTCCGAACTGTCCGTAATTGATTTTATTATATCGCGCATATCATAAGGAATACGCGGATCTGACGGTACAATATCCTCAATTTTTTTACCTTTTAACGGAGGTTTTGGCGGGTAGGGCAGTGCTTTTCCGCTGTTGTTACGCGGAATGTAGCTGATTAGCTTTTTTATCTGTTCAAAGCATTCCATTTCACTTGTGGCAAAAAAGTGTGCATTGCCGGTGAGTTCGGCGTGTACTCTTGCACCGCCAAGTTCTTCCATTGAAATTTCTTCACCTAAAACTGATTTGATTACACTTGGCCCGGTAATAAACATTTTGGAAATGTTTTCAACTACAAACACAAAATCGGTGAGAGCCGGTGAATAAACGGCACCGCCGGCACAAGGACCTAATATAACTGAAATTTGAGGAATTACACCGGAAGCCAGGGTATTGCGGAAAAATATTTCGCCATAGCCTGCAAGTGAGTTTACACCTTCCTGAATTCGTGCACCTCCCGAGTCATTTATTCCAATCAGCGGGACTCTCATTTTCAGCGCATGATCCATTATTTTGGTTATTTTCCGTGCATGCATCAGGCCTAATGAACCTCCGGCAACGGTAAAGTCCTGGGCAAAAATACATACCGGTTTATTATAAATGGTACCGGTACCTATAATCACACCATCGCCGTGAAGAACTTTTGATTCCATGCCAAAATCTTTGGCACTGTGTTCCACGAACAGATCATATTCGTAAAAAGAATTCTTGTCAAGCAGTGCCAAAATTCGTTCGCGGGCTGTGAGTTTGCCCATTTTAGCCTGTTTTTCAATAGCTTTGTCGCCTCCTCCTTTTTGAACTTCTCTTTTCCTTTTTCGAAGGTCGAGAACATTACTTCTTAATGACATATTGCAAATTTTTTATGTTTTTTCTTTATTGAATAGTTTTTTGAATTGAATTAGTACGGCCAAAAGTATCATTTTTTCATCTGCACTTTCAAAATTTGCATTTTGACAAGTGTTATTTAAGAATATTTATGATAATTTAATCGAATAATTATATTTTTTGTTTGAATGATAGAAACAAACTGTTCTTGTTATCTGGCAGCCCATCTGAATACAAAAAAGGCAATCAGGCTGTAACCTAAGTTTGGAATCCATACAGCCACAATTGGCGGAGTAGTTCCGTTAATTGCAAAAACAGTAGATATTTGCATAAATAAGATGTATGAAAAGCTTAATGCAAGGCCTAATCCCAGATGAAATCCCAAACCGCCTTTTATTTTTCGTGATGCCAGTCCGGCACCTATAATAGTTAATATAAAGGCGGAAAACGGCCCGGCTATTCTTTTATGCCGCTCCAGTTCCCATTCAACAGTATTAATTCCTCTTAGTTTCATAAGTGAAATTTCCTTTTTCAGTTCAGGAGTTGTATAATTTTCCATTTGATTTTTTACAACTTTGTAGTCGTTAGGGGTCATATTTAATGTGGTATCCTTTCTGTAACCCTTTTCAAATTCTTCGTGAGTGTCATAAATTTTTCTGCTCCACCAGTTGTTTAAAATCCATTTGCCTGTTTCATCATCCCAGCGGATATTATCTGCCGTAAGTTTTTCAACAAGCCTGGCATCTTCAAACTTTTCAATGGTAAACCGGTCGCCGATATTGCTTGCACTGAAACGCCGCATATAAATAAAAACACCGGGTTCAATCTGGCGGTGAATGTTTATTTCGGTAGAAACCACCTGCGGATTGTTGTCAATATAAAACTGCCTGAACTGGTTCATGGTTTCATTTGCGGGTGGTATAACATAATTGCCGAGCATAAAGGAAAAAGTCGCAATTATCAGTGCTGAAAACAGATACGGGCGCATCAGGCGCGGATATGAAACCCCGCTGCTCAGTATGGCTATTATTTCAGTGTCGTAAGCCATTTTTGAAGTAAAATATATTACAGCAATAAATGTGAATAACGGACTGAAAAGGTTTGCAAAGTATGGAATAAAATTCAGGTAATATTCATTAATAATTGTAAGCCATTTAACATCTTTTGAAAGAAACTCATCCAGATTTTCCGACATGTCAAAAACCACGGCAATACTCAGTATAAGGGTAATTGCATAGAAAAATGTCCCCAAAAATTTTTTGGTTATGTAAATATCTATGGTTTTATAAAACTTCATGCCGGTTATAGTCTGTTATTTAACTGTTCAACCATTTCATTTTTCCAGGTTTTAAAACTTCCTTCAGTAATTTTTTCTCTGGCAGTTTTAACAAGCCACAAATAGAAAGCCAGATTATGCTGACTTGCAATCTGTGCTCCAAGCATTTCATTTGAAATAATCAGATGTCTCAGATATGCTTTTGAATATAAATCGACAAATGAATTGATATTTTCGTCAATTGGGGAATGGTCATTTTTCCATTTATTATTGCGAATATTAATTATCCCCTTTGAGGTGAAAAGCATTCCGTTTCTCCCGTTTCGTGTCGGCATTACACAGTCGAACATATCCACTCCGCGGTCTATACTTTCCAGAATATTTACAGGAGTTCCGACTCCCATCAGGTATCTGGGTTTGTCTTCGGGCAGTTCTGAATTTACCACTTCGGTCATTTCATACATTGTCTCTTCAGGTTCACCAACTGAAAGTCCGCCAATTGCATATCCGTTGGCATTGAATGATTTAACATGAATTGCTGCCTTTTTTCGCAGTTCGGAAAATGTTCCGCCCTGAACTATCGGGAAAATAGATTGTGAATAACCGTATTTTGGTTCGGTTTTTACAAATTGTGTAAAACACCGCTGAAGCCACCTTTGTGTCAGTTCGAGTGATTTTTTTGCATAATTAAAATCTGCATCTCCGGGCGTACATTCATCAAATGCCATAATAATGTCGGCTCCGATTGAACGTTGAATATCAATTACCTTTTCAGGCGTAAAAAGATGATACGAACCATCAATATGTGATTGAAAATGTGCTCCTTCTTCCGTCAGCTTTCTTGTTCCGCTAAGTGAAAAAACCTGATATCCTCCGCTGTCCGTAAGTACAGGGCCTTCCCATCCGTTAAATTTATGCAGTCCGCCTGCCGTTTCAATAACATCGGTTCCGGGGCGCAAATAAAGATGGTAGGTGTTTCCGAGTATAATTTGTGCTTTTATGTCTTCCTTTAAATCACGGATATGGATTCCTTTAACAGAGCCTGCCGTTCCGACCGGCATAAATATCGGTGTTTCAATTTGTCCGTGATCTGTGCTGATAATGCCTGCCCTGCCACGGGTACCTGTTTCTGTTGCAGTTATTTTAAACTCCATTCTCCGTTTTTAACGGGCGCAAATATAGCCATTTAGTCGGATTTTTCCGGTATGTAAATTATCAGAGGCTGTTAATAAATTCTAATTAAAGAGACTTTTTTTACTGAATATAAATTTTGTTATTGAAACAAATGTTGTCATTTTTGGCATTAAAATTATTTAGATCGTAATGCATGAATTTTTTTATACCACTTTAACCGAACTTCAGTCTTATCAGTGGTTTATTATTGGCAGTTTCTTTTTTTTGCTTTTGATACGGTTTTTATATCTGCTTCTGTTTTACGGGCGGATTTTGTTTTACAAATTACCTTCTGATACGGGTCATCTTCCGGTTTCAGTACTGTTGCCATTCAGAAATGAAGAGGAAAAATTAAAAGAAAATCTGCCGTCACTGCTTTCATACACCGGTGCCGAATTTGAAGTTGTGGCAGTGGATGATTTTTCGAGTGACAACTCATATATGGTTCTTAGTAACTGTTTGGAAAAGTATAAAAACTTTAAAGTAACTTCGTTAAATCAGGAAACCCGCTTTTCAGAAAAACTTTCACGAAACATTTCAATTAAAGCAGCCAAATATGAATGGGTTGTTTTGGTTCCGCCTGCTGCAGATTTTTCGGGAACAAACTGGCTGCCTGCTTTTTCTTCAAAATTAAATGATAAATATGAAGTTGTTGCCGGCTATTCCGGTTTAAAACCAAACGGCTCTTTTGGCAATTTGATTTACAGGGTTGAAACTTTTTTTCAGCAGATAACAAGTTACGGGTTTACCATAAACGGTATGCCGTATATAGCTAATGAGGAAAATGTGGCATTTAAAAAGCATAATTATTTTGATATTGGCGGATATGGAAAAAAAATCAGGGAATCTAACTTGAATCTTGAATTGCTGATTAACACCTTTATCAAAAAGAAATCCACATTGCTTTTAATTTCATGCGATTATTCATTGAAAATGAATAAAAAGATTGACTTAAATGAAATATATCAGCTCTCTTTAAAGGAATTCAGAGTTACAAAGCATCTCGCTTTCAAAATCAGGTTTATTCGTGCTCTTTTTGAAATTACCGGCATATTGTTTTTACCTGTTGCTGTATCAGCCCTTATTTTTGTTTTGGGTTTGTGGCCGGTATTCTCAGTTTTTATTATGTTGTATTTAGTCGCTTATTTGGTTATCATAAAAAAACTTCAAAGGCGATTGCAAGAAACTAAATTATTATTACCTTCGTTACTGATAGCAATACTACGCCCCTACATTAAACTATTTTTGAAAGTATGGTATTATTTTGCTGAACGTAAAAGATGAAAGAGAAAGGAAAGATCAATTTGTCAGATAAGGCCCGTCAAGACTATGAACTGGTTCAGAAGGCACTTGAAGGCGATGAAAAAGCATATGCCCGGCTGATGACAAAGTACAAGGATGCCATCTTTTTCATGCTTCTGAAAATGGTAAATAACAGTGACGATGCCGAGGATTTGACTCTTGAAGCATTTGCCAAGGCATTCAGTAATCTGCATCAATATTCTCCAACCTATGCTTTTAGCACATGGCTGTTTAAAATTGCCTCAAATAATTGTGTTGATTTTCTCAGAAGAAAAAAAGGAGTTTTTATTTCAATTGAAAAAAGTGATGATTCTGCAGAAAATGGTGAAGCTGTCCGTTTAAAATCAAAGGACTTGGATCCTGAAGAAAAGCTGATCAGACAGCAAAAGGCCATTTTGCTTCATCATTTTGTAAGGCGGCTGAAACCACGTTACCGAACACTGGTGGAACTGAGATATTTCCGTGAATATTCTTATGCTGAAATTGCAGATGAAATGAATATTCCGCTGGGTACCGTTAAAGCACAATTATTCAGGGCCCGAGAGATGCTTTTCAAGCTTGTGGAAAATGCTGAAATGGATAACGAATAGTAATGTATGGAGCTGATAAAGAAATATTTTCCCGGAATTACTTATGAACAGTCAAAGCGGTTTGAGCAGCTTGAATCTCTTTATAATGAGTGGAATGCCAAAATTAATGTAATTTCCAGAAAGGATATAGACAGCCTTTATGAAAAGCATGTGTTACATTCTCTCTCTATTGCGAAATTTATAAACTTCACTTCCGGCACAAAAATTTTGGATGTGGGAACAGGCGGTGGATTTCCGGGAATACCGCTTGCAATTTTTTTTCCGGAGGCTGATTTCCATCTGGTAGATTCAATCGGGAAAAAGATTAAAGTTGTCAACGAAGTGGCAGCTTCGCTGAAATTAACAAATGTTACAACAGAACAAACAAGAGCTGAGAATTTGAAAGGGCATTATGATTTTGTTGTAAGCCGTGCGGTTACAAAACTGCCTGAATTTGTTCCGTGGATTCAAAAAAATATATCGGATAAACAGAAAAATGCATTGCCAAACGGTGTATTATACCTTAAAGGCGGGAATATTGACAGTGAAATCAGGAAATATCACAAAATCGTATTTGTTCAGGATATCAGCAGTTATTTTAAAGAAGAATTTTTTAAAACCAAAAAGCTGATTTACCTGCCGGTTTCATAATCTAAGAAGTTTTCAGAAAATATTTCAATCAGTATTCATCTCCAAAGGAAACTCCCATTTTTCGTGCTTTCATAATCAGCGGGTGATCAGGTTCCACAAGACGAAGTTTCCCGCCAACTTCATCAAGAGGTTTTGTGGTTAGTTCACCTTTTTCCATGGCCACCATAACGCCAAAATTACCTTCGGCAATACATTGGGCAGCATGAGCTCCATATTGGGTTGCCAAAATTCTGTCGAGAGGTGCCGGGCTGCCCCCACGCTGAATATAACCCAGAACCGTTTCACGGGTTTCAATACCTGTATAAGTATTAATTGCTTCGGCAATATATGTTGAGGCAGTAACTTTTTTGGGTTTTTCAATTCCTTCAGCCACAACTACAATGGAATAAGGCTTATTTTCTTCATATCGTTTTTCAATTTTTTTGCAAACTGAACGTATGTTGTATGGTATTTCAGGAATTAAAATAATATCGCCTCCTCCTGCCATTCCAGAATATAAAGCCAGCCAGCCTGCATGGTGTCCCATAACTTCAATCAGCATAACCCTTTGGTGAGAGTTGGCTGTTGTATGTAATCTGTCAATAGCTTCGGTAGCTACCTGAACTGCAGATTCAAAACCGAATGTTACATCGGTGCCCCAAACATCATTGTCAATGGTTTTTGGAATGCCTACAACGTTTAATCCCTCATTTGAAAGCATACTGGCAGTTTTCATGGTACCGTTGCCCCCTATGCATACAAGGCAGTCCAGCTTAAGATTATTATAGTTTTCAATAATTTTCTCAGGCTTTTCGCGTTTGCCGTTATCACTTTTTTTAACAATTTCATATGGTTTTTCACGCGATGTACCCAGTATTGTTCCGCCAATTGTAAGAATACCCGAAAGCTGTGATTCTTTCAGAATAATATAATCCTTGTTTATTAATCCCAGGAAACCGGCATTAAAACCATAAACCTCCATTCCGTATTCAACAATTGCCGTTTTGCCTATACCTCTGATTGTCGCATTTAAACCGGGACAATCGCCTCCGGCAGTTAAAATACCTATTCTTTTAGGACTGGCTGATGAACTCATAATTAAAAATTTAGCATTTAACCATAAAATTGACTTCCAATGTACAAAACAAATATGAAAAGTTTAATTTTGTATCGAAAAAAATCAATTGTATTTAACCTGAGTGATTGTTTATATGTTTGTAAATTAACCATTTTCAATTAAATTTGTATAAAAAGTTGTTGATAATGAATATTTAACCAAATAAAATGTAATAAAATGAAAAAATTAGTTTATTTCTTTTTTGTGAGTGTTTTGATTTTTGGAGTTTCCTGTACCGGTGGTCAGAAAAAAGCATCTGATAAAGGTGAGGAAAAATCAGCTGTTGTTGAAAAGGTCGGGCCGAATGAGCTTACCCAGGCTGAAAAAGATGCCGGATGGGTTTTGCTGTTTGACGGAAAAACCAGTGAAGGCTGGCGTGGTGTAAATAAGAGCCATTTTCCGGGAGGATGGGAAGTTTCTGACGGAGCATTGTTTTGCAAAGGTTCAGGAATGGGTGAGGCTGGCGCACGTGACGGCGGTGATATTCTTTATGACAAGGAATTTACCAATTTTCACCTGAAAATGGAATGGAAAATCAGTGAAGGCGGAAATTCGGGAATTTTTTACCTTGGACAGGAAGTTGAAGACTGGCCAATCTGGAAAACTGCTCCCGAAATGCAGGTTCTTGATAATGAGAAACATCCTGATGCATTGCTTGGAAAAGACGGAAACCGTCAGGCAGGTTCGCTTTATGACCTTATTCCGGCAGTTCCGCAAAATGCAAAACCTGTTGGTGAATGGAATTCGGCTGAAATTTTGGTTTACAACGGAACTGTTGTTCACAAGCAAAACGGAGAAACTGTTCTGGAATATCACCTGTGGACTGACGACTGGAACGAACTGGTGGCAGATTCCAAATTTCCGGGACTGAACCCCGATTGGGCAAATGTGGCAAAAATCGGCTACATAGCACTTCAGGACCATGGTGATGATGTCTGGTTCCGTGATATTAAAATCAGAGAATTGTAATTCTTAGCAGTTTCTTACAAAAAATAGAAAGTTTACCCCCAAACATTCTTTTTCTGTTGTTTTTTGAGTTAAAGTTCTTAATGGTTATGTACAGACAGTATTAGTCATTCAACCTGTTTTCAATGTCCATTTGTTGATGTAAAACTCTAATAATCTCAATTATATTTTCTTTACTGTTGATTTTATAGAAAATAAAATGTGATTTCACTTTCGAGCACAGGTAATTTTTTCTAACATGACTATAGTCTTTTCCAATATCTGAGTTTTTTGCTAAGTATTCGATTTCGTCGAGTATGAGATTGTAATACCTGTCAGCTTGTTCTGCAGACCAGTTTTCAAAAGTGTACAGCCAAATGTTTTCGAGGTCACTTTGAGCTTCATTACTTATCTTGTACATCATCATTTTGTGATATGCTTTTGATGAAGCGTTTTTAGCAAAGTGTCTCTATTGAAGTTTTTTACAAATCCTGATTTTTCTCCTTTTTTGAGTTCTTTAATAAGTTCTACTTTTTTAGTTTCTTCGTGTTCAAATGTCCTTAACGCAGCTCTTACAACCTCACTTGCAGATGAGAATCTTCCAGACTGAACTTGCTGATTTATAAAATTTTCAAAATGGTCTCCTAATAATATTGAAGTATTCTTTGCCATAATTTAAATGTTTAGTCAAAGATACCAAGAGTTGGTATTTTATGCAATTATTTCAAATTAATTTTAAAGTAAGAGAGAGATTTCTTTTTTGCAGTAATATCAATTGGAAAAATATAATAGACCAATTATCGTTCTGCTCTGTTGTTCTAAATGTTTTAACCATCAGCATTAACGATTGTAAATTTCAAAACAATTTGGTCTATTTTGTAAATACAATTCGTATTACAATCAATAGAAAGTTCTCCCTTAAATATTCTATTTCTGTTATTTCACTGATTTTTTTAAGTTTTGAATGAAGAATGGGTTTTTAAATCACCAAAAACGTTCAATTCCTGACCGTCAGATCAGTCGGGAGAGCAGACTGTCTTTCAGAATTGAGGAATTTTCCCGACATTTCTCAAAACTGTTTGTTATGGCACATCTCAAATTTGAATAGATATTTTTACTTTTCCTCCTAATCCTTTTTCTACAATATCAAATAGTGTTTTCAGTGTCATATTACTTCCATCGTTTTCTACACGAGAAATGTATGTGCGTTTTTTGTCCACTAATTCGGCTAATTGTTCTTGAGTTAATTGCTTTTCTTCACGTGCTTTTTTAAGCAATAAACCAACTTTAAAAGATTCAAATTCACGTTCTAATTCGTCACGACGTTCAGTTCCTTTTTTACCATAAACATCATCTTTAATATCTTTCCAACTTCTTGTATTCATTTTAATTTTGTTTTTTGTTTATAATACTTTTCCATGAGAGTTTTTGCTTTTTCAACTTCTTTTCTGGGTGTTTTCTGAGTTTTTTTTGTGAAACCATTAAGAAGAATTACTAATTTTCCTTCATCAAAAAAACAAAATACTCTCCAAATGTTCGATGCTAATTGAATTCTGGCTTCATATAAACCATCTGTACCAGGCAAATGCTTTAAGTAATTACCAGGTATCCTCTCCAATGTTTCTATGGCTTCAATTATTTTAAAGATTTTGTTTTGAACCTTTTCAGGTTGTTTCTTTAAAAAATCACTGAAGTGGTTTTCAAATTCAATTACTTCACGAACTTTATTATTCATAAACACAAATGTAACTTAAAAGTTACATTTAGGCAAATTAAAAATATGATTTTTTGTACTATTCGTTCAGTTTGCTTGTAACGTCCGATCAGGTAGGGAAGCAGACTGTCCTACAGAATTGAGGGATTTCATCATTATTTTTCAAGGCCTTTTGTTAAGTAACGCTATTTTTTATCTTCTAATACCTGCAACAATTTTTTCGGATCTTGACGATTATCCCAAAATGCGGTAATTAATATTTCATTATCATA
>CAZXTX010000081.1:0-3439 GCA_964643695.1 uncultured Mariniphaga sp.
GTGTTCAGATTGTACATATTTCAGGATTAATTGCAGCTCTTTCACCCGAAACCAGCCTGTTTTGCCTTGAAATTGCACGCGCTGCAAAAAAGCACGGTACAAAAATTTCCTTCGACCTGAATCACCGCGCCACTTTCTGGGAAGGCCGGGAAGAAGAACTTCGTGAAACTTTTACCGAAATTGCATCAGTGACTGATATACTGATCGGTAATGAAGAAGACTTTCAGCTCTGCTTCGGAATTGAAGGTCCACCGGCAGGAGGCGAAGATATAAGTGAAAAAATTGAAGGTTTCAAAGGTCTTATCAGCAGGGTTAAGGAAGCATTCCCCGACACTTCGGTTTTTGCCAACACACTGCGTGAGGTTATCAGCGTGAGTGATCATCTCTGGGGAGCAATCCTTTATGAAAACAACAACTGGCATGTTATTGAGCCAAGACCCATTGTTGTTCTTGACCGTATTGGCGGCGGCGACGGTTTTGTTGGCGGATTGCTTTACAGTATTCTGAAAGGATGGGAACCTGAAAAATGGCCACAATTTGCCTGGGCTACAGGAGCTCTGGCAACAACATTTTATACCGACTATGCCCAGCCGGCAGATGAGGAAATGGTCTGGAGCATCTGGAAAGGTAATGCAAGGGTGAAACGATAAGATAATAGATAAAGGCGAAGGCGAAGGCGAAGAAGGATGTAAGAAAAACAAATTTATTTATATGCAAATCTTTTTTATGAATTAATTTTTTGAAATGAAAAAACTCAATGATTTCAGGGATATGTCTGTGTGGCAAAAGGCTTTCGAACTTCTTCGGGAAATATATAAAATAATAAAAACCTTTCCTGATGAAGAAAAATACTCGCTAACAAGTGATTTAAGAAGAGCAGCCAATTCTGTAGTTCATAATATTGCAGAAGGATATGGAAGATTTGAAGCAAAAGATAAAACCAGATTTTATAAAATTTCAAGAGGAAGTGCCTTTGAAACGATGAGCCAAATTCTTGTTGCAGAATCTGAGAATTATATTACATCAGAAATAACTCAAAATTTAATAACTAAATATAAAAAAGTAACTGAAGAACTGTCAGCTTTAATTCGTTCAATTGAATAATAATGCGATGCAAAACCAGGTAATCCTTTGCCTCGGCCTTTGCCTTCGCCTAAAAATAAAAATATGATTTACTACGAAAATGGTTCCAAAACCACAAATCTTTCAGCTGATGACCTTAAACAGGGTTTGTTTGAGGCGCTGAAAAAACTTGGCAAAAAAGAAAAAGTTCTTGTAGTTCCGCCCGATTATACACGGTTTCCTTCAAGGGCGGGTGAACTTACCGAGATTGCCTGGCAATATTATGGTGACAGCCTCACCGATATTTTGCCCGCTTTGGGAACACATTCTCCAATGACTGAATCACAGATGATTCACATGTTTGGCAGCACACCACGTAATCTTTTTCGGGTTCACGACTGGCGAAACGATGTAGTTACACTTGGAACCGTACCTGCCGAATATGTAAAAGAAGTTTCGGAAGGTGCGGTTGATTATCCGTGGCCGGCACAGATTAACAAACTGCTGATTGATGGTAATTTTGACCTGATTCTATCTATCGGGCAGGTTGTGCCGCACGAAGTTGTCGGAATGGCCAACTACAATAAAAATATCTTTGTAGGTACCGGCGGTTTTGAAGGAATTAATAAAAGCCATTTCATCGGGGCTGCCTTCGGAATGGAAAAAATGATGGGACGGGCCGATACCCCCGTTCGCAAAATATTGAACTATGCATCCGAAAATTTTGCATCACATCTGCCCATAATTTATGTTCAGACAGTTGTCGGACTGAATAAAGATGGTGTTTTGCAAACCTACGGACTGTTTATAGGTGATGATTTCAGCGTGTTTGATAAAGCTGCAAAACTTTCTCTCGAAGTTAATTTTGAAATGGTTCAAAAACCGCTTAAAAAAGTAGTTGTATGGTTAGACCCTGCTGAATTTAAAAGTACCTGGCTCGGAAACAAGAGCATATACAGAACCCGCATGGCTTTAGCCGATGATGGAGAACTGATTGTTCTGGCACCTGCACTGATTGAATTCGGCGAAGATAAGGAGATTGACCGCCTCATCAGAAAATACGGTTATTTCGGAACACCGCACACATTAAAAATGGTTGAAGAAAATGAGGAACTGCGTTCAAATCTTGGTGCGGCCGCTCACCTTATTCATGGCTCATCAGAAGGCAGATTCAGTATAACTTACTGTCCGGGAAAAGGCAAAAACAATCTTACCAAAGAAGAAATTGAAAGCGTGGGATTCAAATATGCCGATATTGATGAAGTTACCGAAAAGTATAATCCGGCAAAACTGAAGGATGGTTATAACACTGTTAATGGCGAAGAAATCTTCTATATTTCCAATCCGGCAATCGGACTTTGGGCATACAGAGACAGATTTGATTATTAACCGGTTAATTTTCCAACCACTGATTATATATTTTGTTATACAATAAATAATTACAAAATATCTTTAAAATTTTCACATGAAAAAATTTGATACTGTTCGCTGGGGAATTATTGGTGTTGGAAATGTTACCGAAAAAAAAAGCGGGCCAGCATTTAACAAGGTAAAACATTCACGGTTAGTTGCCGTTATGCGCCGCAATGCCGAAAAAGCCGAAGATTATGCCCGCCGGCATAATGTCCCGAAATGGTATTCCGATGCCAGAGATTTAATTTATGACCCTGAAATTGATGCAGTTTATGTGGCAACTCCGCCCGATTCACATGCACATTATGCAATTGAAGTCATGAAGGCAGGTAAACCGGTTTATGTTGAAAAGCCAATGGCAAGAAATTATGCGGAATGTCTTGAGATGCTTAAAGTTTCAGAAGAAACCGAAATGCCGCTATGGGTGGCATATTACCGGAGAACACTTCCTGCATTTTTAAAAGTTAAGGAGATAATAGAAAGCAATGAAATTGGAAAACCACTTTTGGTAAATATAAAACTGCACAAACCGCCAAGAGCAAATGATCTGGATAAAGAAATAATGAGCTGGCATGTTTTTCCCGAAATAAGCGGCGGTGGATATTTTTACGATTTGGCATCCCACCAGTTCGATTATCTCGATTTTGTTTTCGGTAAAATAACAGAAGCATCAGGATTTGCCACCAACATGAAAGGACTCTACCCTGCCGAAGATACAGTTACAGGAGTCTGGAAACATGAATCAGGAATTACCGGCTCGGGAAGCTGGTGTTTTGTGGCTGACAAATCATCTTTTGCGGATGAAATAACCATCACATGCGAAAAAGGTGAGATTATGCTGCCCTGTTTTACTCATAAAAATGTAAAAATCACCACACTCGAAGGAGTTACGGAATTGGAATTTGAAAATCCTGAACATATTTCGCAAAACTTGATACGTCAGGTGGTAAACGAATTAAGGGGC
>CAZXTX010000081.1:3539-6895 GCA_964643695.1 uncultured Mariniphaga sp.
ACACGTACAAAATGCAATCGGGATTTACTGGAAGGATCAAAAGTGAAATTTATTGCCACTGCAACCATCGGATTTGACCATATTGACACCGTTTACTGCAAACAGGCCGGAATTGAATGGACTAACGCACCGGGCTGCAACGCCGGAAGTGTAAACCAGTATATAGCTTCGGCACTGTTTTCATGGTCAATGAAGAACCGCTCTGAACTAAAAGATAAAATCATTGGAATTATCGGCGTGGGACATGTGGGTTCAAAAGTTGCAAAACTATGTGAAACAATCGGAATGAAAGTTTTGCTGAACGACCTGCCAAGAGAAAGAAACGAAGGCAGCAACAAATTTGTTTCACTTGCAAAGATTCAGAATGAAGCCGATATAATCACATTTCACGTCCCTTTAAATATGGAGGGTGAAGATGTCACATATCACATGGTTGATGAAAAGTTTGTTGAAAATCTAAAAAAACAGCCGCTTCTGATTAACTCATGCAGAGGTGAAGTTTTTAAGTCGGAAGCTGTTAAAACAGGCCTGAAAAACAGACAGCTGTCAGGCTTTATTGCCGACTGCTGGGAAAATGAACCGGATATTGATTTGGAACTGCTGGAACTTGCAGATTACGGTACTCCGCATATTGCAGGTTATTCAAGAGACGGCAAGGCAAACGGTACAAAAATGAGTGTTCAGGCAATCAGCCGTTTTTTCAATCTGGGTATCGACAACTGGAAACCTGAAAAAATTGAGCCCCCCGAAAACGATATTATTGAAATTGACGGCAATCAGCGAAGGGAATATTCAATTTTGGCAGAAGCCGTTCTTTCAACCTACGATATTGAAAACGATCATGATGACCTGAGAAAAAAACCTGAAAATTTTGAAAAGCTCAGGGGTGATTATCCGGTCCGCCGGGAATTTGGAGCATATACCATAAGAATTAAAAACATTGAGAAAGAAACAGTTGAAAAGCTGAAACAAATGGGATTCAGGATTGAAGGCAAAGTCAAAGGCGGAGGCAAAGGATTACCTATTTCAAATAAGCAAAAGAACATTTAAAAAATTGTAATTTAGTGACAACAAAATTTCTGTAAATAGAAAACACCTGGTACAAATAATATTAATCATAAATTTTAAATATAACATGAAAAAATTAGCAGACATAGGATTGATAGGGTTAGCCGTAATGGGCGAAAACCTGGTTTTAAACATGGAAAACAAAGGTTACACCGTGGCAGTCTTTAACCGGACAGTTTCAAAAGTTGATACCTTCATTAACGGTCGCGGTGCCGGTAAAAACTTTATCGGGGCACACTCCATTGAGGAGTTTGTGGCGTCGCTTGAAAGGCCGCGTAAAATAATGCTGCTGGTAAAAGCAGGTAAGCCGGTTGATGATTTCATTGAACTGCTTATCCCCCACCTTGAACCGGGCGATATTATTATTGACGGCGGAAACTCACACTTTCCCGACACGATTCGCCGTACCGAATATGTTGAAAGCAAGGGATTGCTCTATATCGGAACAGGAGTCTCGGGCGGCGAAGAAGGTGCACTTACCGGACCGTCAATTATGCCGGGCGGTTCACCCGAAGCCTGGCCGCATGTAAAGGAAATTTTACAAAGTATTGCTGCCAAAGTCGATAACGGTGAGCCATGCTGCGACTGGGTGGGTGAAAACGGAGCCGGACATTACGTAAAAATGGTGCATAATGGTATTGAATATGGTGATATGCAGATTATTACCGAAGCATACCAGCTTATGAAAGACCTGCTGGGAATGAACAACAGCGAAATGTATGAAGTTTTCAAAAAATGGAATGAAGAGGAGCTGGACAGCTATCTGATTGAAATTACAAGGGACATACTTGGTTATAAAGATGAAAACGGCGAGGAAACCATCGACTTTATTTTAGATACTGCCGGCCAGAAAGGTACCGGGAAATGGACAGGCATTTCTGCACTTGACCTCGGTATTCCGCTGACTTTGATTGGCGAATCTGTATTTGCACGTTTCCTTTCGGCACAAAAAGATTTGAGAGTTCAGGCATCCAAAGTTCTTAACGGACCGAAACCAAAATTTGAAGGCGACCGCAATCAGTTTCTGGATGATTTGAAAATGGCTCTCTACGGAGCAAAAATCATCTCTTATGCACAGGGTTACAACCTGATGATGGAAGCTGCAAAAGAACATAAATGGAACCTCAATTACGGCGGCATTGCACTCATGTGGCGCGGCGGCTGTATTATTCGTTCAGCATTTTTGGGCGACATTAAGAAAGCTTTTGAAAAAGACCCGAAACTGCCAAATCTGCTGATGGATTCATTCTTTAAGGAAAAAGTTGAAGCTGCACAGGATGGATGGCGAAAAGTTTGTGCCACCGCACTCACCAACGGAATTCCGGTTCCGGCACTAACTTCGGCGTTAACCTATTTTGACGGACTGCGTACCGAACGACTGCCCGCTAATCTGCTGCAGGCCCAGCGCGACTACTTTGGCGCACACACCTACGAACGCACCGACAAACCTCGCGGACAGTTTTTCCACACCAACTGGACAGGCCGCGGCGGAGATACCGCTTCAACGGTTTATAATGTGTAAGTTTCAAATTGAAATCATAAATTCAACGGGAAGGGCAAAACGCTTTTCCCGTTTTTTTATCCGTTTGGTGACAAAAATACTTTTTACTGCTTTTCCGAATTTGTATCTTCGGCAATTCAAATAAAAATCAGATTAATTTTTCAATCATGAAAAACATAAAATTTTCAGTAACTGCAATTATACTTTTTACAGTTTTTTCATTCGGCAGTAAAGCAAATACCAATTCGCGCCTGATGCGTTTCCCTGACATAAACGGAAACCTGATTGCATTTGTATATGCAGGTGATATCTGGACAGTAAGTTCCGATGGCGGTGATGCAAAAAGGCTCACTTCACACGAAGGAATGGAGCTGTTTCCAAAAATTTCTCCCGACGGAAAATGGATTGCCTTTTCAGGTGAATATTCCGGAAACCGGCAAGTTTTTGTAATGCCGTCCGAAAGCGGTGTTCCCAGACAGCTTACCTGGTACAATTCGGTGGGGATAATGCCGCCGCGCGGAGGTTTCGACAATGTGGTGCTGGGATGGACACCCGACAGTAAAAACATCCTGTTCCGCTCAAACCGAAGTGAGTTTGGCGACCGCAACGGAAAATATTTTACCGTGAGCATAGATGGCGGATTAGAAAAGCAGCTGCCGATTGTAAACGGCGGAATTGCGACTTTTTCGCCCGATGCAAAAAAAATATGTTTTACGCCGGTTGACCGCGAATTCAGAACCTGGAAACGTTATAAAGGCGGAAGGGCAACCGACCTCTGGATTTATGA
>CAZXTX010000081.1:6995-9377 GCA_964643695.1 uncultured Mariniphaga sp.
TGAAACAAAAAAGGTAAACGTAAATATTCATTATGACAATCCTGATTTGATTCCGTACATTAAAAATGTAAAAGACAATATTCACAGTTTTGCAATCTCCCCCACCGGCAAACGGGCACTTTTTGATGCAAGAGGCGAAATATTTTCAGTTCCGGCAGAAAACGGAACTACTGAAAACCTGACTCAGACTCAGGGAGTTCGTGATATTTATCCGAGCTGGTCGCCCGACGGAAAAAATGTTGCATACTATTCCGATGCCACCGGCGAATATGAAATTTATCTGCTTGAAAACAAAAAAGGTGCTGAGCCGGTACAGCTTACTTCCGGTTCAAAAGCATGGAAATATGGCAGCGAATGGTCACCCGACAGTAAATATCTTCTCTATTCCGACCGGACACTTATGCTGAAGCTTTTAGATGTAAGCACCAAAAAGGAAATCGTTGTTGACAAAGCGGCAGATTCCGAAATAAGACATTATTCTTTTTCACCAGATTCCAAATGGATTGTATATTCAAAGGAAACTTCTAACGGACAGCCGTCAGTATGGGTTTACAGCATTGATGAAGCCAAAACACATCAGCTGACTGACCACACTTTCAGCGACTATTCACCCGTTTTTTCTGATGACGGCAATTACATTTTCTTCCTTTCAAACCGCGATTTCAATCTCAATTTTTCAAATTTTGAATTTGACTATATCTATACCAACGCAACCCGCATTTATGCAATGATTCTGAGAGCTGACGGGCCGGAACTGTTTAAGGATAAAAATGATGTGGAGCCGGTAAAAAATGGTGATTCGGAAGAAAACAATAGCGAAAAAAAGGAGGAAACTTCAAAAAAGGATAATGAAGTTACCGTAAAAATTGATTTTGAAGGAATTAACAACCGTATTGCGGCATTGCCGGTGAATGCAGGAAACTACCGTAATCTGATTGCTGTTAAGGAAGGTTTGCTGTATATATCCGGTTCAAAGCTGCACCTCTACAATATTTCTGAAGAGAAAAGCAACGAGATAATGGACGGAGTAGTTACCGTTCAGGTTTCGGCAAACAAAAAAATGATGCTCTACCGGGCTGGTGCCGATTATGGTATTTCAGCCATCACTCCCGGACAAAAACCCGGTGCCGGCAAACTGAACCTGAACGATATGGAACTGAAAATTGATCCGAAAAAAGAGTGGGCTCAGATTTTTAACGACGGATGGCGCATTTTCAGGGATTACTTTTATGTTGAAAACATTCATGGGCTCAACTGGGAAAAAACACGTGACGATTACGGTAAATGGGTACCATACGTTGGGCATCGTGCCGATCTTGACCATATTTTAAGCGAAATGGTATCAGAAGCCAATGCAGGGCACGCCTATGTGAACTGGGGCGATTTTAAAAACCCGAAACGAATTGACGGCGGCCTTCTCGGTGCCAGACTGGAAGCCGACAGAAAAGCAAACAAAATAAAAATTGCCGAAATTTATGACGGTGAAAACTGGAACGAATCACGGCGTTCGCCGTTAACCATGCCCGGTGTTGACGTTAACGAAGGCGATTATCTTCTTGCCGTTAACGGCAAAGAAATTACATCTGCCGACAATCCGTATCTTTTTCTTGAAAACCTTGCCGGAAAACGCACTGAAATAACTGTTTCGGCAAAGGCCGACGGCAGCAATCCGCGCACTTCCGTAATTGAACCGGTTAAAAGTGAGCTGGAACTGATGTATCTTACCTGGGTAAACCGGCGGCGCGAAATGGTTGACAAGCTCTCAGGCGGACGCATCGGGTACATACACGTACCCAACACCGCTGTTGAAGGCAACCGCGAACTTCACCGCGGAATGTATGCCTACCACGACAAGGAAGCCCTTATAATTGACGAGCGGTACAATGGCGGCGGTTTCATTCCCGATGTGATGACCGGTCTGCTGGAGCGCAAAACACTTAGCTACTGGCAGCGTGCAGGACTTAATCCGATGCAGACACCCGGAGTTGCCCATGACGGGCCAAAAGCAATGCTGATTAACGGCTACTCTTCATCGGGCGGTGACGCACTCCCATATTTTTTCAAAAAGAAAGGATTAGGTACACTGATAGGTACCCGCACATGGGGCGGACTTATTGGTATTTCGGGTAATGCCACCCTTGTTGACGGCGGCAGTATTTCTGTACCGCGTTTCGGTATCTATGATGAAAATGAAGAGTGGATTATCGAAGGAATCGGAATATATCCTGATATTGAAGTGGTTGACAGACCGGAACAGCTTGCAAAAGGTGAAGATCCCTCAATTGAAAAGGCAGTTGAAATTCTGCTGAAACAACTGAAGGAAAATCCGGTAAAAAAGGTAAAAACACCCGCACCGCCGGACAGGTCGGAATGGATTGAAAA
>CAZXTX010000081.1:9477-10842 GCA_964643695.1 uncultured Mariniphaga sp.
AGCTCTTTATCAGCTTTCAGATGAAGCTGCCCGGGGTAAACAGAAAAACTAAAATTAACGGCATTGGCGGCAAACAGTTGCTGAAGTGACTGCATAAACGACTCTAAATAGACAAGCTGAAACTCCGGTTTGGACAGTTGGGTAAGCATCCGGTAATTTTCCACAAATTTTAACAAGCCGCTGCTCCGCCGGTGAATAATCTGCAAAGCACGGTGCATAATTTCGTAATCCTCTTTACCGGGTTCTTTCGCAAGCTCCTGTTCACTCAATGTTTCCGAAAGTGAAATAATGGGTGTGATGCTGTTCATGATTTCATGAGTCAGTACACTAATCAGCTTTTGCCATGCTTCGGTTTCTGTTTCATCCAGCATGGCACTCTCGGTTTTTCTGCGAAATACTTCCAGTGCCTCGTTCATCTCCTGCGACAAACGATACATTTCATCATCTTCTCCCTTTTGTGTAAACCTAAATGAAAAATCGGAATGACGAATACCAGAAATCATCTGTTCCATCCGCTGAATAAGTTTTCTTCTCTCCAAAAAAACAGAAATTGTAAGAATCACAATGCCGATAACAAAAAACAGAGCTGTAAAGTAAAGCTCTTTAAACAGGAACCACGCAGCACCCAATGCAAAAAGCACTATTGCCACAATTTTAAATATGTATATGATACCGGCTTTTATCTTCATGAAATATCAAATTTTTCAATTTTCCGGTAAAGTGCAAAGCGGGATATCCCCAAAAGTGCGGCTGCCTGATTCATATTTCCGTTACTTTGTGCCAGTGCCTTTTCGATAGTCCTGCGTTCAATCATTTCAAGATTCATATCCTCAGCTTTTTGTCTCCTGCCGGCTACGGGCCTCAGCATGAAATCATTAGCTAAAAGTATAAATCCCGATGTAAGAATGACCGCGCGCTCAATGGCATGCTGCAATTCCCTCACATTTCCGGGCCACCGGTATTCTTTTAGTTTACGCATTGCCTGCGAAGAAATTTTATGGATCTCCTTTTTATACTTTTTAGAAAATCGCTCCATAAAATGGTTGGCAAGCAGTTCAATATCATTTCCCCGCTCGCGCAACGGCGGAATGTTCAATTCAATGGTATTTATCCGGTAAAGCAGGTCCTGTCTGAATTCTCCGTGCTCAACCATTGCATGAATATCTGCGTTGGTTGCACAAATAAGCCGTACATCAATATTTACCGGATGTATTGCTCCCAATTTTATTATCTGTTGTTTCTCGATTGTCGTCAGCAACTTTGACTGCATCGCCGGTGATAAATTTCCAATTTCATCCAAAAAAAGCGTGCCGCCCGATGCAATTTCAAATCGTCCCTGTTTTTCTTTCTTTGCATCAGTAAACG
>CAZXTX010000082.1:0-5085 GCA_964643695.1 uncultured Mariniphaga sp.
TAAAAGATGAATTTGTTTTATTCAGATAAAAAAATCCCTGTCTTAAAGCCAAATGCCTGTAAGACAGGGAAAGTATTTGTATGTTTAGAATAGTGTCAGTCAGAAATCACAAAATAATTTTCATTCTGATGATTTAAGAATGTCATTCAGAATTGTTTCCCATTTTTCACCAAATTTCAGCTCATTTGTTAATGTTGAATTTTCCATTTCGGCATTGAACAGCTCAATTTTAACCGAAGGATTATTTTTTTGCGGGGAAATTAAAGCAAGCTCAATTTTATATATTATGTTTAAACCTGAACTCTTATCACCTGTATTTCTGTTGTATTTCAACAATTCGCAACTTTTAAATTGTGTCAGATCATAATTTTCTGAAGCAATTTCATCATCATTCTGCTTTGAAAATATCATATGCTTTTTTGCTTCGTCAACACCAATAGCCATGTTGCAGCATACCTCACTTTTTGTAAGAGAGAAGCCCTCTGATTCTGCAGATTGCATAAACTGTTTTAAAAATTTATCTTTTTTTCTTTTTTTATTGTAACTAAGTAGTCCGAGTGGAATTAATATTACGGCAAAAAATACCAGAGTTACAATGATTGTTCCTGAATTCATTTTAAATTTATTTAATATGTTTAACAATATCAAAAAATGGTGGCGGGGGTTATTTTGATATTTATTAAAATGAATTACCAGAAATAGTGGAAAGGATACAGTAAATCTGCTTTTCTGAGTTTTACGGGAAAGTTTACGGATGAAAAAATATATTTGAAAAATTCAGAAGAACCGGCTTGCTCAATATTTCTTATGCATGCTGAAAATTCTTTGAAATGGTAATCGGAATTTTGATACTTTGCTGTTGTAAAGTTAAATGCAAATGGTTCCTGAGCCGGAGGTATTGCCAGAAGTCCTGTAGAAACAGACTGAAAATATGCCTGATTTTCATCAGGTGTATTTTCATAATCAGAGAATGATGTGTTAAGGCTGTTTTGTGAAAACAAAAATACGGCTGTGACATAAAAAAATGTCATTAAAATAGTCCCTGATATTTTATATATCTTTTTCACACTGCAAAACTAAGATTTTATTCGGGTAAAAATGGTTTGTTCGGCAAACTATTTTATTTCGAGCTGCCTGTCTGCTTCTCTGCCAAATCCTTTGATGTTAATTGTGTTGTTGGTAAGGGTTATTTCCGAAAATGCATTTTCACTTTCGGTTTCAATCATTCCTTTTAGATTAACAAAATGAATTCCGTTGTGAAAAGCGTAATTGCCCGCATGATTGTGTCCGTTCAGCCAGAGTTTGACATTGTCATACTGTTCAAGTACAGAAATTACTTCATCCTGATTCCATAGAGCATGAGCTTCGTATGGCAGGAGAGGGTAGTGGCAGAACAGTGCAACGTTCAGGTTTTGCGATTTGGCAACCTGCAGCCGTTTTTTCATCCATTCCATTTGTTCTTTGCCTATTGCGGCATTCCATGTATGATGGTTGGGTTTACCTTCGGCTTTCAGCCGTTCGGATATTTTTTTTGCAATTTCGGTTTTAGCTTCGTTGCCTGAAAAAAGAGAAACATCATTGCCGTCAAGAAAAATCAGCATCCAGTTATCCTTTTTTACTGAATAGTACATTTTTTCTTTAAGCTTCAGCTGTTTATGTATTTTATGCTTAAGCTCCGGTTCAACGGAAAAATCGTGGTTCCCCGGTATATGATAAATCTTCTTTTTTGACTTTTGAAGTACCGGTTTTATCAGGTTATAACTTTCAAAATCGCGGTCAATCAAATCACCCAGATTGACAACAAATTTTATTTTCTTATTTTGATTGAAATAGTTGATTGCCTCTTCCAGTTTGTGGCCGGCATTTCTGTAAAATCTGGTTCCTGACGTTTCGCAGTCACAAAACTGACAATCTGCAAATACTCCGAAAGTAACCTGCGCTTCAGCCTTTTTTGAGAATAAAGCCATTGACAGAACTAAAAAAAATACGGTAAAACTTCTCATTTCCAGTTAAAAAATATTTTTCAAAGGTATAAGTAATTTACCGTTTTTAGTCGCTTTTAATGTAATTATTGTGTATGAAATGATTCCAGAAACTGATAATCAGTCTTTTACTGTATGCTGAATGATCCCAGATTGGTCAACTGATACTCGGACATGTTGAAATTCACTTTAGAATTGTTATCAACTCTTGTCACCTGCATCATTGTTTTTTCGCCTGATTTTTTGTCAGTTGAGGTGGACTCCATAGGGTATCCCCATGATGCTCCCTGCGAACCGATGTTTGTTTTAAACAGACTTCCGAACATATCTTTTGTGTTGAGTTTCAATTCGCGGGTAATCCATGTTTCAGAAATTGTTTCTTCATCTTCATATATATACTCGTCACATTTGTGCCCGGCTATTGTTTTTGTTCTGCCTGTTTTTTTCACATTCGGATTTTCCAAATAGTTTTCTGCTGTTGAGTCTTCAAATTCATCCTGAAAATTTTCGCCGATTGATTTGAGGAATGCACCCATACCATAAACTATTCCTGTTTTTTCACCTTTGTCGTTATTCAGAATAATTGTTGCATCGTTTTCAGTGTCAATAATGAACATACCCATTCCCGATTTTCCGTAGTCGCCTGAAACAACCTGATAGGCAAGGCTTTTTGAATTTGTGGAAAAGTGCATGATAAATTCACCTTCATTTTTTGTTTTTCCATTTTTCTTAGTTGATTCAACATGCATTTCAATCAGGTGATTAAAAGCATAACTGTCAGCTACTTTTACTGCTTCACCTGACATACCTATGCCCTGCAATATGCTTCCGAGACGATTTTCGATATTGCTCTCCCTTGTTTCATTTTTGTTGGCGGTACTTTCCCTCGTCTCCTTTTTGCCTTCGATTGATTCTTCAACCTTGTCGAGCTGTTTGTCAATAGCCTGGTCTATTTTTCTGTCGGCACGCTGTTCAACTTTTTGTTCAACTTTCTGCTCAACTTTTTCCTGTAATTTTTTTAACAGTTTTTGTCCGTTTGCGGGTTGTGCAAGAATTAAAGCAGCAAAAGAGATAAATGCAATTTTAAATAGTGTTTTCATTCATATAAAAAATTAAGGTTCAATAAAAAATTGTAAATTCAAATTTCGATAAATTATAAATATGAGTCAATAGTGTTTTCAGTTAAAACATTAAACAGAAAACAGGAGATAATGTTTGCAAATACATGACAGCGCAGGACAGAAATTTCTTTAATTATTGTCTATATTTGAAAAATAGAGTTATATCTTAAAAAAATCAATTTTAATATGGAACCTAATCATTTTCTCGCATTCGACATTGGAGCTTCAAGCGGCAGGGCAATGCTGGGCAGCCTTGAAAATGGCAAATTGAAGTTAACGGAAGTACACCGGTTTAAAAATCAGATGATGCGTATTCACAATACTCATTTCTGGAATGTTTATTCATTGTTTGAAGAGCTTAAAACCGGATTGAGAAAATGTATCGCTGATTACGGAATACAGCCTGAATCAATTGGTATTGACACCTGGGGAGTGGATTATGCCCTGTTAACTTCGCAGGGAAGGCTGACGGGGCTTCCGTTTGCATACCGTGATCACCGCACTGACAATTCCATGGAAGAGTTTTTTAAACTAATTCCAAGGGAGGAAACTTACAGATTGTCTGGAATACAGTTTATGCAGTTTAATACTCTGTTTCAGTTGTTTGCTTCTGTGCAGAACAATGACCGTGAACTGGCAAATGCTGAAAGTTTGTTGTTTACTCCCGATGTTCTGAATTATTTCTTTACGGGAATTCAGAAAAATGAATATACAATTGCAAGTACTTCGCAAATGTTTAAACCCGGCATGGCGGAATGGGAGTATAAGTTGTTTGATGCAGCCGGAATTGACCGTAAATTCGGAGGGGAAATTATTCAGCCCGGAACCGTTCTCGGAAATATTCTGCAGGAGGTTCAGTCGGAAACCGGAAGTGCTGAAATTCCCTGTATTGCAGTTGCATCACATGATACGGCATCGGCAGTTGTTTCGGTTCCGGCAGATGGAAACAACTGGGCATTTATAAGTTCCGGAACATGGTCATTGCTGGGAATTGAAAGTCGGGAACCGATAGTATCTGAAAAAGCACTTGAAATAAATTTTACTAACGAGGGCGGGGTGGAGGGAACCACCCGCTTCCTGAAAAACATAATGGGAATGTGGCTTATTCAGGAATGTAAACGCATCTGGGAAAAGGATAAAGAGATAACATGGCATGAAATTGTGGATTTGAGCAATGCCTCTGAACCGTTTAAATATCTGATTGACCCTGATGATTCTACTTTTTTGAATCCTGAAAATATGCCGGAGGCAATTCAGAATTATTGCAGTAAAACAGGCCAGAGTGTTCCGCAGGGTATCGGCGAAATTGCAAGATGCATTTATGACAGCCTTGCCCTTAAATACAAATACACAATCGGACAAATAGAAGAAATAACCGGTAAGAAAATTGAAAAACTTCATGTTATCGGTGGCGGTGCATATAATCAGATGATGAATCAGTTTACTGCCAATGCAACCGGAATACCCGTAACGGCCGGGCCCACAGAGGCAACAGCAATCGGTAATATACTGATGCAGGCAAAAGCAGTCGGGAAATTAAAATCACTAAAAGAAATAAGAGAGATTGTTGGCAATTCTTTTGAAGTGAATGAGTTTATACCTGACAATGAAACTGACTGGAAAAACGCTTTCAAAAAATTTGAAAAAATAATTTCCTACTGATTTTACTTTTATTTATGTAGTTTTAAACTTTAACGGGCTTTTTATAACTGAGGTGCGGTTTTTTTCCCACCTTTGTTTTTTTTAGTATTGAACTAAGGTATGGATAAAATTATTGATTTGCTTAAAAAGCTTATTGCAACCCCTTCATTCAGTAAAGAAGAAGAAAATGCAGCTGAAATAATTCGTCAGTTTTTACATAACGAGAAAGTTCCTTTTAATACTAAACTGAACAATACATGGGCTTTTAACAGGTATTTTGATAAATCGAAGCCGGTAATACTTCTCAATTCTCATATTGACACTGTACGTCCTGCAAAGGG
>CAZXTX010000082.1:5185-8769 GCA_964643695.1 uncultured Mariniphaga sp.
TTTTTTTTATTTGCTTCGACTGAAAAAAATCACTATATTTTGTACAATTCTGCTGGCATAAATTTTGAGGCAACTTTATGTTTGTTTCAAAGGCCGTGAATATTAAAGAAAAATTTAACAGTTTTTCAAACTATTCATATAAGAACTTGAAGACCACTTATATTGGCGCAAATATGAAATATAACGGAGCCGGAAAATATTTTTTTGTACTGATTGTGATGCTTCTTATTTCTGTCACAGGCTATTCTCAGTATTTTGGAAGGAATAAACCGGGATATAAGGTTTTTAAGTATGAAACTTTGCATACTCCGAATTTTGAGATTTACCACTATTTTAAGGAAGATACGTTTATAAACCGTTTTGCAGAGTGGGCAGAAGAGTGGTATTCCATGCACAGTGCTGTTTTTCAGGATACCATAAGGTTTAAAAATCCGCTTATACTTTATGACAGTCATGCCGATTTTCAGCAAACAACTGCAATAAGCGGCCTGGTAGGAACCACAACAGGTGGTGTAACGGAGTCTCTTAAAAACAGGGTGATTATGCCGGTTGCTCCCACGCTTTCGCAAACCGACCATGTGCTGGGGCATGAACTTGTACATGCTTTTCAGTATAACAAGCTTTTATATACCGATTCTTTGAAAATGTCATCACTCGGAAATATTCCGCTGTGGATGATTGAGGGAATGGCCGAATATTTTTCTATCGGAAGTGTTGACCCGCATACCGCAATGTGGATGCGTGATGCACTTGTGCATGATGATTTTCCGACTTTGCAGCAGCTGTCAACAGAATCAAAATATTTTCCTTACCGTTACGGACATGCATTTTGGGCAATGATCGGAAAAACATGGGGAGATTCCCTTATTATGCCGATTTTTACCCAAACCGCACGTTACGGACTTAATAATGCACTGGATTCCGTTCTGGGATTTAATTCCAAAATTCTTTCCGGATTGTGGAAAAATGCAATGGAAACTTATTACAGCCAGTATATTACCGACACACTGAATTATGTTGCCGGAAGGAAGATTATTTCTGCCGAAAACAGCGGAAACATGAACCTTTCGCCGTCACTCAGTCCCGATGGCAAGTATCTGGCATTTTTTTCCGAAAAGGATTTGTTTACCCTGGATTTGTATTTAGCTGAAGCAGAAACAGGAAAAGTGATAAAGAAATTATCAAGTATCACCAGAAATAATGAAATTGATGATTTTAGTTTTAACGAATCAGCCGGAACCTGGTCGCCCGACAGTAAAAAATTTGCTTTTGTTGTTTTTCAGAAAGGGATAAACAAACTTGCAGTTGTTGACGTGAAAAAAGCCAAGATTGTTGATGAAATTGAGTTTCCGGGCATTCCCTCTTTTTTTAATCCAGAATGGTCGCCAAATGGCAGATATGTTGTTTTCTCAGGTTTGGAAGAAGGAATTTGTGATTTGTACAGTTTCGATTTTATAACCGGAAACATTCGGAGATTAACCGGCGGATTTTCTTCAAAAATTCATCCGTCATGGTCGCCCGATGGAAATTATATTGTATATGCAGAGGAGGTTGTAAATACAGACCTTCAGGCGCAGAAGTACAGTAATGTATTGAAAATTATTAATTTCAACACACTGGAAATTCAGAATCTTGATATTTTTCCCGGAACCGACAACCTTAACCCGAGATATTCAAATGACGGAAATACTATTTACTTTCTGTCAAGTTCCGATGGTTTCCGAAATTTGTTTGCATATGATATTAAAGCTGATAATGTTTTCAGGGTTACGAAGTTTAATACCGGAATCAGCGGACTGAGCTTTTTTTCACCGGCTATCAGCACCGCTGCCTCAAAAGACCTGATTGCCTATACCTATTATAATAAGGGAAATTATGAAATTTATACCGCCACATCTTCCGATTTCAGATACGAGGAATATGACAGGCATCATGTTGATTTAAAACCGGGAACACTGCCGCCGTTAAATCACAATTACAGTAATATTGTTGATGAGGCACTTTACAAAAGGTGGCAAAAAGATATAACGCTGCATCCTGATTCAGTCAGGGAAGTGCCATACAGGCCCAAGTTCAAACTCGACTATATTTCTCAGGAAGCCGGTGTGGGTGTTTCTACAAGCCGGTACAGTTCACACAATATGGCAGGCAGTATAACCATGATATTCGGAGATATTGTCGGAAACAACCAACTATACTCTGTTCTTGCGCTTAACGGTGAAATTTATGATTTTGGCGGTCAGGTGAGTTATGTCAATCAAACTCGCAAATTTAACTGGGGATTGTCGGTTTCGCATATTCCCTACCGTTTCGGGAGCATGTTTTTTCAGATTGATACATTAACTTTTAAGGCAAAAGACAGCGATGAGGTACAAAAAATGCCGGTAACCGATTTGGTTCTCGATTATATCAGAATGTTTGAAGACAATATTTCGTTTTTTACATATCATCCTTTTTCACAAACCAGAAGGATAGAGGCCGGCGCATCCACGGCATGGTACTATTACCGGATTGACAGATATCATAATTATTATGACGATTTTGGCTATTCAATTGCTTTCAAACGGGAACGTATGCCTGCACCCAAGGGGAATAATTATCAGAGGTTTGACATTGCATATGTGTTTGATAATTCTTATTTCGGAATGACGGCACCCGTACGTGGCGGACGTGCCCGCTATCAGGTTGAAAAATACTTTGGGGCGGTGAACTTTTTTACCGGTATGCTGGATTACCGGAAATATTTCTTTATGAATCCGGTAACACTGGCATTTCGTTTTTATCATTACGGCAGATACGGAAAAGACTCCGAAACAAATGTTGTATCACCGGTTTATCTTGGTTATCCATGGCTTATAAGAGGATATGAAAATATATCGTTTTACGGAAATCCGGCTGATAACAGAATTGGGTTTAACACAATGAATTATTCTAACCTGAGCGGCAGCAGGATTGCGGTTGCCAATGCAGAATTCCGTGTTCCGATGACCGGCCCCAAGGCACTTGCCCTGATTGGTTCAAAAATGTTTTTTACCGATTTTAATCTGTTTTTTGATGCGGGAATGGCCTGGAGTGCGGGAGACAAGCCCGAACTTAAATGGGAACAGTCTCAGTTTGACAAAAGAATTCCGGTATTCAGTGCAGGCGCTTCCATAAGGATAAATCTTCTTGGCTATATGATTCTTGAACCATATTTTGCAATTCCTTTTCAGAATGGCGGCTGGGACGGAAAAAACTTCGGGCTGAATTTTGTTCCGGGCTGGTAAAATGTCATAAATCCAGAGTAACAACTGTAATTCCCGCTCCTCCAAAATCAACATGTTCATCCTTGAAATTACTGACTGCCGGTTCTGTCCGTAAATAACCCCGTATTGTTTCTTTCAGAATTCCGTGTCCTTTGCCGTGTAATATGCGAAGTTGCGATACATCAAACATGATTGCCTCATCAATAAATTCCTGTATTTTTTGAATTGCCTCATCGGCCCGCACTCCGCGAATGTCAATTTCGGATTTAAATTCAAGCCGGCGTTCCGAGAAATTTGCAAGCAGGCGTGTTCCCGAACCTCCCGTGAACTGCTTTTGCA
>CAZXTX010000082.1:8869-10821 GCA_964643695.1 uncultured Mariniphaga sp.
TCACGGCGGTGCAGCTTGTCTATTTTTGCCTCAATTTGAGGGTCGGCAGCTGTTGAATCTTTTTTGATTTCGGTTTTTAGTTTTTTAAGCTTTTCGCGTGCTTCCTTTGTTTTTTCCTTTTCGGCCTGTGCCTTTTTAATTTCTGATATGGTGTTTTCTATTTTTTTATTTACGCCGGCCAACAACTCTTCTGCCTCTTCACGTGCTTTTTTCAGAATTTCCTTACGCTGCTTTTGTGCCTCTTTTAATTCATTTTCATAGTTTGCTGCCAGATTGTCCAGAATTTTCTCAGTTTTTCTTATTTTTTCTCTTTTAACTTCCCAGTAGCGTTTGTCGCGATTAATTTTTCTGAGATTCCGGTCAAAATCGATATGTTTTTTCCCCGCTTTTTTTGATGCATTTTCAAGAATTGTTTCAGGCAGCCCGATTTTTCTGGCAATTTCAAAGGCAAATGAGCTTCCGGGTTTTCCTGTTTCCAGCTGAAACAGAGGATTCATGTTTTGTGAATCGTACAGCATTGCACCGTTTACAATTCCCTCTGCCGAAGATGCAAAATGTTTCAGGTTGGTGTAATGTGTTGTGATAACGCCGAATGTTCTCATCTGAATAAGTTCTGTAAGAATTGCCTCGGCTATTGCTCCGCCAAGCATGGGCTCAGTTCCTGAACCGAATTCGTCAATAAGTATTAGTGTGTTACCATTGCTGTTCTTTACAAAGTATTTCATGTTAATCAGGTGTGAACTGTATGTGCTGAGGTCGTTTTCAAGCGACTGTTCATCACCAATGTCAATAAAAATCCGGCTGAAAACACCTGTTTCGCTCGATTCATCAACCGGAATAAGCATACCGCATTGTAACATATACTGAAGCAGTCCAACGGTTTTCAGGCAGACCGATTTGCCGCCGGCATTGGGCCCGGAAATCAGCAGCAGATGATTTTTTTCGTTCAGGCTGATGGTCAGAGGTACAATTTTTCGGTTTTCGCGGCTGAGGGTTTGCTGTAAAAGCGGATGAATCGCATTGTGCCATCTGATTGCGGGTTTGTTGTGAAATTCCGGAAATATTGCATTAAACCTGACTGCCCAGATTGCTTTTGACCTGATAAAATCTATTTCACCTAAAAAATGATATGAATTGAGCAGTTCAGGAAGGTAAGGCCTGATACTGTCAGAAAAATCCGTTAATATTTTGATGATTTCACGCCGTTCGGCATAAAATAGCTCCCGTATTTCGTTGTTCATTTCCACAATTTCGGCAGGTTCAATATATGATGTTTTACCTGTGGCCGATTCATCGTAAACAATGCCTTTTATTTTGCGCTTGTTAGATGCCGGCACCGGAATTACAGCCCGTCCGTCGCGGATTGACACGGAAGCTTCCATGTCTGCATAGCCCTCTTTTTGTGCCTGTTTTAAAATTGCCTGCAGCCGTTTGGAAATTCTGTTTTGGAGTGTGGTAACTTCTTTTCTGATTTTTGAGAGTTCTGCGGATGCATTGTCGCGAATTTCTCCAAGTTTGTTGATTATCTTATCGGCTCTTTCATATATGTATGGAAAAATCTGAATATTTTCTGTTTTCTTTTTCAAAAGTGGAAATGCATCTTTTTCCTGTTTATTGAAAAACAGAACGATTGCCCTTGCTGTTTCAAGTGAGCGTTTCAGGTCAAAAAGTTCTTCAGGCTCTAAAAACCGGCCTTCAATTCTTATTTTTTGGAGAGCTTCCCGTAAATCGAAGTAATGAGCTGTGGGGAAGTTTTCGTTTTCGCGTACGATACGGCAAAACTCATTTACTTCACCCAATTTTGGTAAAATATCATTATAACTATTTGAAAACTGCATGGAGTCAACCCAATCCCTGCCCATCTCACTCAGACATTTCTCTTTGAGTTTCTGTCGAATACGGTCGAAACCTATTTTCTCCTCAAAATTACCCGGATAAATTTTACTCATTAC
>CAZXTX010000083.1:0-10765 GCA_964643695.1 uncultured Mariniphaga sp.
AATAAAGAGAGATAACAGGGGGAATGAGCTGAAAATTTCAGAAGAGAACTTAATTGAATTCGAAGAGTAAATCCACCTGCAGCCCTTCCATTCTTATTTTTTTCTTCTCATTTCTTCTGAAAACATAAACAATACCGTATTGCTGTGCATACTGCCTTTTAATTTTCGGTGGTATATTTCCAAAATTATCCTCAATTTCTGTCCATAGTTTACTTATGAAATCATTGGTTTCTTTGCGTTTTTTCTGTACTTTGTCATAAGTGCGGAGCGTATTTCTTTTAAGAGTTTGCTGAAATACGGCAGCTTCATAAAAATTTTCAACATTTACCTTTACCAATGCTATTGAAGGGTTGTATATAGGACTGCCACCGTGTTGTATGCGTTTTTGTTCACCGCTGATTATCTTTTCACCCCAGTCAAGAATCTCTTTTTCGTTGTTCAGTAACGGAAGTTTTCCTTCCTGATTTTCAAGTTCGTAAAATGAAAGCACATCTTCCTTTAACTCTTCACGTTCAATATTCATATAAAGAACCTGAATAAAGTGTGAAACATACAGCTTTGCCTTGTCAAATGCAGATTTGTATGATGCCGTTTTTTCCGATTCTGTTTTAAGGTCAAATTCATAGTGTTTCAAACTGTTTTCAAAAGTTGTTTTAACATCCGTTAATTCTGCTATAGTCCGTTTTGAAAATGCAAGTTTTTCACTTTCTGTTTCTTCTGCCTTTGTCAGAGCGGCATCGAGTGCGCGCATCCGGGCTCTGTCGGTGGTGGGTAATCGGCGGTACGGCATATTCGTATATTTTTATGAATTATGCGAAGTTATACTATTTGAGCTCTTTTTCTGACTGTTCGCATTAAAATTTATTCACAATTAAATGTGTATAAACATCATATTTATATATTTTTAGTCCTCAAAATTTTAAATGATGGAATTGGTTTTTGCCACTAATAACAAACACAAGTTAACAGAGCTGCAGAATATACTTGGAAATGAATTTGAACTGCTTGGACTTGAAGAAACAGGATGCAGTCAGGAAATCCCGGAAAATCAGCCCACATTAGAGGGAAATGCAAGTCAGAAAGCATTTTTTGTTTATGAAAAGTGTGGTTTTTCATGTTTTGCCGACGATACGGGGCTGGAAATTGAAGCTCTTGACGGTGAACCGGGTGTGTTTTCAGCCCGGTATGCCGGTGATGATTGTAATTCGCAGGCCAATATGGATAAGGTATTGGAAAAACTTCAGAATAAGGAAAACCGTAAGGCACGGTTCAGAACTGTAATCTCTCTAATAATTGATGGTGAAGAAACTCAGTTTGAAGGTATAGTTGAGGGTAAAATAATTGATGAAAAGAGAGGCAAGGAAGGTTTTGGATATGATCCGATTTTTGTTCCTGACGGTTATGAGAAAACATTTGCCGAAATGGATATTAACGAAAAAAACAGGATAAGCCACCGGGCAAGAGCAGTACAGAAGCTGACAAAGTACCTTTTGTCAGTAATATGATACTTTGATTGTCAGTATTATTGGTTTCAATTGAGCTTAAGTTTACATTTAAACCTGATATTATACAGTTTAATAAAAAGTTTTACTTTTGCACCCTGAATTTTAAAAAATAAAACATGAAAACTTTAAAAAAGCTTTTTTTGACCTTAGCGCTAAGTTTTATTCTTGGCTCAACATTCGTTTCTGCACAGGAGTATTCACGTGTTATAAAAGTGAATCCGTTTGCACTTGCTTTCGGAAATTTTAATCTTACTTATGAAAAAGTGATTAAACCAAATTCTTCCTTTCTGTTTTCAGGCAATTATATGTATAAACTTTTGGGTGCTGACATAAAAGCTGCCGGTATAGGTGCCGGATACCGTTATTATGTTACTCACCGAAAAACTGATGTTCCGTCCGGATTCTGGATTACACCGCAGGCCGGACTGGGTTTCGGAAAAGCTGAAAATAGTTCAATAACCACGATTTCTGTTGGTGCTGAGGTTGGTTATCAGTGGGCAATGAAAAGCGGTTTTACCGTTGATTTGGGAATAGGCCCCAATTATTCAATAATTGCAGGTGACACTACTTTGGAAACTACCAGCGGAATTGTTCCTTCGTTAACCCTGGCAATTGGCTACGCTTTTTAAGAAAACAATAAAATAAACAGTAAAAAGCCGGAGGTAATATTTTTTGCTTCCGGCTTTTTATTAATTTACAGCCTTTTAAGTTATTATGTTTTATCTAACTGAATGGCAAAAATAAAAATATCAGAATCACGTTCATAAATCATACTGAGACTATTTCGTGTTAAACTTTGTAATATAATGAGTGTGCTAAAACTTATCCGGCTTATCATATTGACCTGCATAACAATGAGCTTCTCTCTTTTTGCGGGAGCTCAGAATAACAATGGCGGATGGAAAGATTATCTTTCATTCTCTGATGTTACAAAAATTGCCGTAAGTCCCGGTAAGGTTTATTGTGCAACGGGCGGCGGACTGATGTATTATGACCTTCAGGATAATAGCATCAGTAAATTTTCGCTTAATTCAGGTTTGTCGGATTTTGGTATTAAAACTATTGCATGGAGCGATGAATATAAAGTTCTGATTGTTGCGTACGACAATTGCAATATTGATCTGATTTATAACAACCGGATTGTAAATATTCCGGATATCAGGAGAAAGCAGATTGCCGGGAAAAATATAAATAAAATTTCTGTAAACGGTTCAGAGGCTTACCTGTCATGCAGTTTTGGAATTGTTGTTCTTAATCTTGAAAAGCAGGAGATTAAAGATACTTATATAATAGGCAGTGGCGGAACTTACATGAATGTAAACGACACAGAAGCACATAACGGTTTTTTGTATGCAGCAACAGACAACGGAGTTTTCAGGGCTGAACTTAACGGAGCAAATCTTCTGGATTATGAAAGCTGGTCGCAGATACAGAATATTCCGCGCAGCAATGAAAAATTTAATCACCTGATAACTCATGCCGGCAGAATAATTGCAAATTACACCCCCGAAGAGTGGTATTCCGATGAAATGTATGTGCTTAACGGTGATACCTGGGAGCTTTATCTGAGGCAGATAAAATTTGCATTTGATATGCAGAAAACCGGAAATTATCTTTTAATTGCCAGCCGTGATGCATTATTTTTAGTTGATGAAAATGATGAGGCAGAAATAATTAACAGATATAATTTCAGCAATCAGCAAAGCGGTTCAATAAATCCGCATAGTGCCGCAATTGCCGGAAACGGTACAATTTGGGTGGCAGATCCTGCTTATTCACTGGTAAAAATATCGGGCAATAATACTGAAACTGTAACTCTGCCGGGTCCAATAGACAATAAAATATTTTCAGTTAATCAGACCGGTTCCGCTTTATGGGTTTTACCCGGAAACAGAACCGGATGGGAGCGTGCAAGGTTTCAGAAATATGAAGATAACCGGTGGATACATTTTAAAACAGAAAATAATCCTGAATTTGAAGGACAGTATAACCTGACATCAGTAACGGTTAATCCTGCCAATCCTGCTCATTTTTATGTGTCGAGCTGGGGCAGTGGTTTGTATGAATATCGTGATGACAAATTTGTGGAACGTTATTCAAACAGCAACAGTCCGCTTGAAACAGCCCTGCCAAGCCGTCCCGATGAACCTTATGTAAGAGTTGGCGGAACAGCTTTTGATTCGGAGGGCAATTTGTGGATTACAAACTCAACAGTGGCAAAAAACCTGCTGAAGCTGTCGGCTTCCGGTAAATGGGAAACTTTTGCCCTGCCTGAAATAGCGACAAATTATAATGTGGGGGAAATAATTGTTACCCAACATGATGATAAATGGATTGTTTTGCCAAAAGGTCATGATGTTTATGTGGTTAACAAGAATGCCACAAAAAAAAGATGGCTTCAGGTTACTGCATACTTTAACAACGGAGTTTATGAGGAATTTAAAAGAATGAATGATGTTTACAGTATTGCGGAAGATCGGAAAGGCGCAGTCTGGGTTGGAACATCGGCGGGTGTGGCGGTTTTTAACAGTCCGCAGAGGATATGGGATAGTGAAACCTTTTATGCAACACGGCCAAGTCTGGATTTAAAAGACGGTCTGTTTCACCCGCTTCTCGAAACTGAAACCGTTACTGCCATTGCTGTTGACGGTGCCAACCGGAAATGGCTGGGAACAAGCAATTCGGGGGCTTACCTTGTTTCCGAGGATGGGAATAATGAAGTAATCAACTTTAACACTGATAACAGTCCGCTGCTTTCAAACAATATTACCGGAATAACGATTAATGATAAAACCGGTGAGGTTTTTTTTGGAACCGATGCAGGGCTTGTATCGTATCAGGGTGATGCAATAATCGGAAATGAAACATTTGCCGGTGTTTATGTTTATCCTAATCCTGTTCGCGAAACCTGGAACGGGCCGGTAACCATAACCGGGCTCGTGGAAGATACAGATATTAAAATTACCGATATATCGGGTAATCTGGTTTATCACGGAACTTCGCTGGGCGGCCAGGCTGAATGGAATGGAAAAAATCTGAACGGAAATCGTGTTAAAACCGGTGTTTATATGGTTTTCTGTACCGGTAAAAACGGTGAGGAAACCCATGTTGAAAAGCTACTGTTTATTCACTAACCATGCTTATAACTACAGAAGGCATTGTTCTTAATTATGTGAAATATGGCGAAAATTCTGTCATAGCAAATATTTATACTGAACAAAAAGGACGTCAGGCCTATATTCTCAATATTTCAAAAAGTAAAAAAGCAAAAGTCAGAACGGGTATTCTGCAGCCGCTGTTTTTGGTTGAACTTACAGCTTATCAGAAAGATTCGCGTGAAATACAGCGTATTAAGGAAATCAGGAATGTTCCGGCATATCAGAGTATTCCGTTTGATATTGTAAAATCGGCACAAATTGTTTTTTTAGCAGAAATTCTTGTTAAAACCCTTAGAGAACAGACGGCAGCTTCAGAACTGTTCAGTTTTATTAAAAACTCACTGCTTTTTTTTGATTTGACGGTTGTGTCATCAGCCGGTTTTCACTTGTGGTTTATGTTCCGGCTTACTGAATATTTAGGTTTCCTGCCTGATACAAAAATTACAGGATTAACCGGATGGTTTGATATGCGGAAGGGAATTATTTCTGCCAGTGAACCGTCACATCCCTTTTTTATGAACCCCGAGGCTTCTGACGTTTTGAGGCAGTTATCGGAGCTGAAGCTGAAAGAGCTTGATGAATTGAAAATCAGCCGTAAAATGCGGATGTATCTTACTGCAAAAATGACGGATTATTATAAGCTTCATTCTGAGCAGTTTGGTGAGGTGAAGTCGTTAAAGGTTCTTCAGGAAATTTTTTCCTGAATGGCTGATTTGTATCCAAAATAAATTTATTCGTCAATATTTATCCTCTGAAAACAAAAGCCTCATATGTGTAAAGATCTGCCTTTTTCCAGCCGCTCCGGCCTAAACCGGCTTTATCGCGTGAGCAATGTTCGAGGAATTCTTCAGCTGTCCACCCCGATTTTTTGGCTACCTGAGGCAGAAAAGTTCCGGATTTGGAACCTTTTTTAATAAAAATGCCGTGTTTCCCGGGTATAATTTCGTTTGGAGAGTTAATTTTTTTCAGTGGTGTCAACACCGATATTTCAATTTCTATATTTTCCAATTCGTCCGACTCAATAGTGTCGAAGCGGGAATCATTTATTGCAGAAACAGCGTTGTACTGTACCAGATCATTCAGGCTTTTATCGGTTTGAAAACTTCCGATGCAACCCCGCAACTTTTCTTTTATATACACTGTAATAAAAACGCCGGTGGTTTCTTTAAGTATTCCCTCTGACCGTGCAGATTCAGGGCTGCTGCGCTTACCCGTTTTAATATATTTGTCAATGGCTGTTCTGGCTTTTTCCAAAAGTTCTTTTTGTTCTTCGGCTGAAATGGAAAATATTTTGTCTTTTTTATAAACGGTAATTGCCCAGTAGCCTACAACTCTCTCCCTGTCACCATAAAATTCATTGTCTCCCGAATTCTGATAGTTAGTTTTACGGAATTCAATGTTTTTGCCGCTTGTCATGTACAGTAATGTCAAAACTGATGTCCAGCCGCAAAGAGAGGTGGAAAGGCCTTTAATATTTTTCTTTTTACCGGTTTCAATGGTTTTAAGAAGTGCTTCAGGATTGTTTCTGCAAATAGCTTCAGCAGTTTCAAAATCATTGCTTACGGCATCATCATATTCCGGGTAATGTGAAAAGTCGGTACTTATAACAAACAGGTTTTCGTTTGAAAAGTATGGCTCAAGTGCATTTGCAATTTTTTTGCAGTCATCGGGTTTATTTGTTCCTAAAATTACCGGGATAAGTAAAAAGTTGTTTTTTAATTTATACTGAAGAAAAGGCAGCTGCACTTCCAGACTGTGTTCATGCTGATGAGCTTTTGGGAAAACTGTAAAAATATCGTTTGATTCTGTAAGTTTTGCAATCAGCTCCCTGTCAACGGTTACTTCCCCCAACGGTGTTAAGTAATTTCCCGATTCGTAAATTGCAGCTCCGACAAATGAAAACTGATGGCTCGATGCCAGAACAAATACCCGTTTGTAAACAGCATCTTCGGGAATCTGGTTATATGCCGATGCCGCAACTTGTCCGCTGAAAACATATCCTGCATGAGGGGAAATTAAAGCCACCGGCTTCTTTTCGGGCTCCTGTATCTGTTTAGCCGCTGAAAATAAATTTTTAAGTTCCTGTTTCAGCCCGATTTTGGTTCCCGGATAAAACCGGCCTGCAAAAGCAGGTTCACGGTGAAGAAGTTTTTTATTTTCAGGATTATACATTTATGAAATTTACAGGTTCTGCTCATCAATTTCATCAGCAGGAATGGTAATCCAGGCAGTTGTTCCCTTTTCAGGAGTACTTTCAATACCAATGCGGCCGTTATGATACTGAATAAATTCCTTGCATAAAATTAATCCCAGGCCGTTGCCTAATTCTTTATCGGTTCCGGGTGTGGATATATTTTCATCAGTTTTAAATAATTTTTCCACTTTTTCCTTATCCATTCCAAGCCCGTTGTCTTTTATCAGAAATTTAACAGAACTGTTTTCTTCAACTGCGCTTATTGATATTTTTCCGCCGGAAGGCGTAAATTTGATTGCATTGGAAATGAGGTTTCTGAAAATCAGCAGAAGCATATCTTTGTCGGCTTTAATACTTTTTACATTGACGGTTGAACTCATTTCAATCTGCTTTTTTCGTGCAGCTTCACGAAGACTTTTTAAAATATCATTAATAAACTTGTCAGGCTTGATTTCTGTGGGAACAAATTTTATTCGTCCTGACTGGGAACGTGCCCAGGCTAACAGGTTTTCAAGTAAATTTAGTGAGCCTTTTGCAGAACTGCTGATATTTTCAAGAATTTCATCTATTTCCTCTTCTGAAAACTCTTTTCTGTTTTTATGCAGTACCTGAATAAAACTTAATATAATTCCTAATGAACCGTGTAAATCGTGAGAAATAATTGAAAATATTTTGCTTTTTGAATTCAGTTGTTCGCGAAGCTGGGCTTTAGTTTCATGCAGGCTGAGCTGAGTGTTGACACTGGCATATAGTTTAGCTGCATTTACCGGCTTGGTAATATAATCAACGGCCCCCAGTTCGAAACCTTTTGTAATGTCTTCAGGATTGTCGTTGGCCGTAAGAAATATAACAGGTATATCCCTGGTTTCATCGTCTGATTTTAATTGGCGGCAAACTTCAAACCCATTCATGCCGGGCATCATTATGTCAAGCAAAATTAAATCGGGCTTAACTCTTTCAATCGTATTTAGTGCCTGATGACCATCGGTTGCAGCAGCAAGTTCACAATCAATTTTACGTAATAATGTCCCCAATATCTGAAGATTTTTGGGGACATCGTCCACAATCAGAATAAGGGGCTTTTTTAATTGCAATCGCTTTTCGGGTTTTAGTTTCATTTACAATGGAAGAAAACAAAATAATTTCTGTAAAATTATAACAATGTTAATGAATTTTTTGGTTTCTCAAAATCGTAAAATTCATATTTTAATATAAGTCACGTAAAATCTGAAAGTTTCAAAATCAAAATATTTATAATAAAACTTATGTTTTGTTTATGACGGGTTGTATCGTTTAAAAACGTTTCTTTCTTCTGAATTTTGTTGACAGCACTGTTTAACATACAATCTTATTTTAAGAGAGAGGTTTATCTGTTGTTAATTTTCTTGTTTTATTATTGGTTTGCAAACAATGCTTTGTGAAAAACTTGTACAAAAAAAGAAAAAAAGGGTTTTGGTTTTAATTATATTTGTCGTTTGGTTTATTACAACAAATGAATTATTTGAGTATTACCATATAAAAACAAAAGCAGTTATTTATTTTTGTAAAATTGATTAAAAAACTTTAAAAATGAACCGAATAATTTTAGTGGCTATTATTATAGCAATGGCATTTACAGGATGTAAGTCGAAAAAGCAGCTGGCTCAATCGCCCTACACAACAGATCCGGCAGCCCAGCAAAAAGTTTTTACTGTTCCGGCAAGCGATACACAACCTGCACCTGCTCCTGTAAAATCAGAACCCGCACAAAGTACCGAACCTGTTTCCATGCGTAAGGAGCAGGTATCATTTACGAATCAGGAAGATAAAAATCTTAATGAATCAAACAGCTTTTTTGTAATTCTTGGGTCATTCAGCCAGCTTAACAATGCAAAAAACTATCGTGAGACTCTTCTGAATAAAGGATTTACTCCAATTATTCTGCACAGTGAAACAGGATATTACAGAGTTTGTGTAAATTCCTATCAAAATGAAAATGATGCACGAACAAGAGTTTCACAAATCAGACAGACCTATCCTGAATATTCGGATGTTTGGTTGTTGATTAAAGATTGACGATTGATGATAAATATTGAGCCGCCGAAGAGCGGCTTTTTTTTACAGTAAAATCCCGTCTGTTTTTCAAATTGAACATTTTTAACAAAATGAGTATTAACTTTGTAATGTTTATATATTACCGGTTAATTTTTAAATTTTACAATGGATAACGAAATAAAGCAGAATCTTCTGGATCAGAGATATCTCAAAATGGCCTTAATCTGGGCACAAAATTCATATTGCAAACGCCGCCAGGTGGGTGCTATTCTTGTTAAGGATAAAATGATTATTTCTGATGGTTACAACGGGACACCTTCGGGTTTTGAGAATATATGTGAAGATGAAAACAATAATACAAAACCATACGTTTTACATGCCGAAGCAAATGCGATAACAAAAGTGGCAAAATCCGGCAACAGCAGCGATGGTGCAACTTTATACGTAACATCATCGCCCTGTCTCGAATGTTCAAAACTGATAATTCAGGCAGGAATAAAACGTGTTGTGTTTACTGAAAATTATCGCCTCGAAGATGGAATAAACCTGCTGAAAAGAGCAGGTATTGAAGTTGTTCAGGTTGAAGTAAACGAACTCGATTAAAAATAAATGAATAGAAGAACATTGATATTGATTCCTTTAATTATTGCCGTTTCTGTTGCAGCCGGAGTAATTTTGGGAAATATGATGAAGCAGAACAGTCAGACTGCTTTTAGCCCGATGGGGCAAATAAGGCCGAATAAACTTTCAACTATCATAAAAATGGTTGAGAGCAGTTATGTTGACAGTGTTAATACAAAAGAGATAATTGAAAAAACAATTCCTAAAATTCTGGAAGGACTTGATCCGCATACCACATATATTCCTGCTAAAAATATGAAGGAGGTACAGGAGGAAATGAGCGGTAATTTTTCAGGAATCGGTATTCAGTTTTCAATTCAGGATGACACCGTTCGGGTAATCGAGGTAATTTCGGGAGGCCCGTCAAGTAAAGTGGGTGTTATGCCCGGCGACAGAATTGTATCGGTAAATGATTCTGTTATTGCAGGCACCGGTATTGAAAATAATTCGGTTCTTAAACTTTTGAGAGGTGAGAAGAATACAAAAGTTAGGGTGGGGGTTTTAAGAAAACGTTATGACAATGAACTTGAATTTGAGATAACACGGGATGATATTCCGCTTATTAGTGTTGATGTTTCCTATATGATTGATGATGAAACCGGATTTTTAAAGGTGACCCGTTTTGCCGAAACCACCTACAGTGAATTTATGCAGGGAATGAAAAAACTTAAAAATGCCGGTGCAGCCAAAGTGATTGTTGACCTGAGGCAAAACCCGGGCGGTTCGCTCTCTTCTGTTTTGCAGATTGTTGACGAGTTTCTTGAAAAAGGTGAGCCTATCCTTTATACCGAAGGACTTAATCAGCCTAAGAAAACATTTAATGCTTCGGGCAGAAATACATGGAAGGATATGGAAGTGTATGTGATGATTGACGAGTTTTCTGCTTCGGCAAGTGAGATTTTTGCCGGCGCAATGCAGGATAACGACAGAGGTATTGTGATAGGACGGCGTTCGTTTGGAAAGGGAATGGTTCAGGAGCAGATTCCCCTTATGGACGGCTCGGCACTGCGGCTGACGGTTGCACGCTTTTACACACCCAGCGGCAGATGTATTCAAAAATCATACGAAAACGGCAACAATGAATATCATCACGATTTGTATTCCCGGTTCAGTCATCTGGAACAACTTTATGCTGACAGCATACATTTTAATGATTCATTGAAATATCAGACAAAATCCGGACGCACGGTTTATGGCGGTGGCGGAATTATGCCCGACATATTTGTACCTGCCGACACCACCGGTAATTCATC
>CAZXTX010000084.1:0-10748 GCA_964643695.1 uncultured Mariniphaga sp.
AACTCCCGCTATGAAATCATTTTCATCCATCAATCCGACTGATACTGCAAAAAATGGAATTCCACGTGCAAAATTGGAAGTTCCGTCCAACGGATCAATTACCCATTTCTTTCCGGGGTCATCTCTTAACAAACCGCTCTCCTCACTTAAAATATTGTGTGATGAATATCTTTTAAGAATATCGATAATGGCACGTTCCGAAGCTAAATCGGTATCGGTTACCACTCCTTTAGCATCGCCTTTTACCCTTGCGTTTGATGAGTTTCCAAACCTTTGTCGAATAACTTCAGCACCGGCACGGGCAGCCATAAGTGCAGTTTCAATATCAGAAAAAGATTTATCCATATTTTCTGTTAAATCTCCGGTGCATTTTTTAGTAAATACTCTTCGGCTTCAATATTCCACAATCCCTTGGTTTTAGCCACAATTGTGGCAAGTTCGGCATAAAACGGCTCGGCTTTTCCTTTTTTCTCAAAATCTGAAATTGCCGTGAGAGGAATATTTTTATGAGTATAAATAAGTTTTTTACCTCCCGGAATATCAGGCAGGTTAAGTGTTGTTTCGGCAACCGCATTCAATCCTCCAATATGTGTGACAAGTCCGGCAGGGTCAAGTCCCTGTCCCATAATTTCCAGTGCTTCCAGCATATCGTCATTGTTTCCGCCGGAAGTTCCCACAATGTGGGTGTATGCATAATGGACGTTATAAAAATTCAGTTTTGCTTTAAAATCAGGATTTGACGGGCCTGCAAAAAAGTTGAGGCAACCGTCGTGTGCCAGAATTGCATCACCCTGCTCGATAACCTGAGCTACCGGTGCAAAAACAAATACATCATTATAGCCTGTACCGCCTGTGATTTCTTTAAGTTTTTCCTCCGGATTTTCAATGTTCCCGGTATTCAGATAAATTAGTTCAATACCGTTTTTCTCAGCCTGCTCTGGTGAATAAATTTCAGCAGCCCTGTCGAGACGACTCTGGTCAATGTCTGTAATTACAAGCAGCGATGGTTTCCGGTCTTTCCGGTTTATTGCATAATTGATTGCAGCCAGTCCCATCGGTCCCACTCCCGCCAGAATTGCCATTTTCCCGCCATCCACTATTTCCATCTGATGAACATATGAGCCGGGTGTGGTGTGATAATTTGCATGCATTGCACCAATAACACAACTGAGCGGCTCAGCAAGAGATGCAGGATAATATCCCGGTCCGTCATAAACCAGCAGACAATCCTGTACTATCACATCTTTTGGAATAATTACATATGTGGCATCTCCGCCAACATGGGGGTAAGAATATCCGGGTGCGCTAAGTATTCCCATGGGCCCGTCCTCATAATATATTGCCGGCTGAATTGAATATTTTTGACCGGCTTTGAATTTATGCTGCCATTTTGCGCCAACTTCTAAAATTTCACCCGAAAATTCATGTCCGATAATTATCGGGTTTTCATGCACATTATCGGGAATGCGTTTGTGATCAGACCCCTGAATTGCAGCTTTGTAGCTTGACATACAAATACTGTCTGACACCACTTTTGCAAGAATTTCATCTTCTTTTATTGGCGGAAGTTCAAATTCCTCAAGTCTTAAATCTTTTTTACCGTATAAACGGACTGCTTTTGTTTTCATACTATTTTTTGTTTCTGATAATTACAATTTATTAAATTATTTAACATGTTAGTGGCAATCTATTTTAACATATTCTGACCGCCGGTAACCGGAACTGCCTGTCCGGTTTCATAATGCTGTTCAATTACATAAATTACGGCTTTGGTGACATCTTCGGGAGTGCATCCGCGCCCAGCAGGAACCTGTGCCTCATAATGTGCCTTTACATCGGCAATGGTTTTTGCACCCGGTACTTTACCGGCTTCCAGGTACTGAACAAACAGACCTTTTTCGGGGTCACTCCATAGCGGACCGTCGAAGTAATTGCCCGGACAAATGGAATTTACCTTTATGCGGTATGGCATTAGTTCGAGGGCAAATGACTGGGTGAGTCCTATTCCGCCGAATTTTCCGCCGGCATATGCAAAGTTTTTGTTGCTCCCTTTCAGGCCCGATTTTGAATTAATCTGAATAATATCCATGTAAAATTCAGGATTGTAACTGTGTTGTATTTTCATAACCTCCTGTGCATATTTTGCACATAAAAAATAACCGGTGTAATTAACTTTTGTCATCAGTTCAAAAGTGGCCTGATTCATTTCATCCAGACTGCCGGCATATAGTATTCCTGCATTTGAAATCATTACATCCAGCCCGCCAAAACGAATAACTGCCTGTTTTACCATTTCGGCAACCGAAGCTGATTCGGCAACATTTACTGGTAAAAAACAGGCTTTGTTTTTATTGCCTTTCTCGTTTAGTTGTGCGGCAAACTCTTTTCCTTTTTCCTCATTCAAATCGGCAATTATAATGTTTGCACCCTCGCTGAATAAAATTTCGGCTATTCCGGCACCAAATCCCTGTGCTGCACCGGTAATTATAATGTTTTTATTTTCGAGTCGTCCCTGTGGTTTGCTGCCCAGAGAAACTTTTTTGCGATAGTTTTCAACTTCCCAGTTTTCAATGAATAAAACCTGATTGGATGTAAGCGGGTGGGGGCCTCCGAAGTTTTCGGAAAGTTTTGCAATAGTGCAGAAATCATTAACTAAATCCTGAAGGTATCCGACCGAAACGGCTGAATCTTCTGCTGCAATAACACCTTCATTTTCAAGAAATAATATTTTTGGCATCATGCCGCGCCTGTTTTTGAACTCACTAATCTTAATGCGGGCTTCTTCAATTATCTCTTCCGGTGTGCCTCTGTTTTCTATATACAGATATTCCGACAGACAATAAACAATCTGATCGGGATTGAAAGGACGTGCAATCCATTTGTCAAATTTATCTTTGTCTGTTATAAAACCGTTAATCCACGAGCTGTTGAAAGCGGTGGCAACTTTAAGTTTTTCTTCTGATAAAAGCATGCGCACAGCAGGCACTATTTTCGACATTTTGTCCGAAACAGGAATGTTTTCAGATTCAGGGAATGTTTCAAAAGTGCTTTTTAACTTTGATTCAATTCCGGCATAAATCCCTTTAATTTCATCAATGGTGTCGGCAGCTACAAAAATTCCGTGATTTTGAATAAGAACTATCTGCGGTTCATTTTTAAATCTTTTTTTGTAATCGGAAATTTTGTCTTCCACAAGTTTAAAAAGAATGTATCCGGGATCAGAATATGGAATATAAAGAGCTTTGCCGATAAAAATTTCCTCTGTTTTCTCTTCTGCAAAATTGCTGCATATCAGTCCGTTAACAAGAGTTGAGTGAGTGTGAACCACATAACTGTAACTGAAAAGATTGTGCAGCGATGTTTCCACCGAAGGACGTAACCCTGAGTCGGGATTTATACGGCTGTTGAGCAGGGCTTCTTTCACCTCCTCTTCACGTTTGACTGAATCGTCTGAAAACTTTCGTTTTGAAATTTCATCAAGCTTATAACGATCGAGTACACAAAACCCGTTTTCATCAATATTTCCGAGATTAATTCCGCTGGCTTTAATCCAGAGATGACTATCGTTTTTATATGATGTATTTCCACCGCCGGCAATAACATATGACTTGTCCTTGCCATAAAATCTTGAAATTTCTATTAAATCCTTTATTTCCCGTTTCATGTTTTTTAAAAGTCTAAATTGTTGATTTTGAATTGTTAAGCATTGATTTACCGGTTTTGAAAAAATGAGATAACTGCTTTTCCAAGTTCAGCAAACTTCTCCTTTTCTTCTGTTTTTGCCTTGGTTCCGTTTAAATATCCCTCTTCTCCAATCGATATCAGGTATTGATGAGCAGCAATTACGGCAGCACCTTCATAATTAATATTCGTCAGTTCTTCATCAAGAGGAACTCCTCCGCTGCACGATACTTTCATCGGATCAAGCCGGGGTGTGTTGTGTTCTGTTCCGAATGTCACCAGAAACCCGCGCTCATAAAAGTATTTTACAAACTCTTTTAAAATTTCAAATCTGTTTCTGCCCGGAATAAGTTCAATTGATGATACATTATTTTTTGTCAGTTCTTCCAGAAGTTTTTCCCTGTCAGACTCATAATCGGTGAAATTGCCTTTGGAGTCATCCAATAAAACAGGATAACACGGAATTCCGCCCGCATCCGTTATTATTTCAATTACTTCGCTGAGTGAAAGAAATGCTTTCGGTTCTTCAGGAACAAAAGCAACTCCGCCGGTTTTTAAAAGGTTACTGCGGATTTCATCTTCAATCATTGCAAAATTTTCAAGCGGTGATTTGAGTTCTCTGCCTGAGAAAATTTTACTGAACAGTTTTTTCCTTTCGTTATCTGAAGTCTCCTTTTCAAAAATGGCAATTCTTACAGCCTGTGCAATATGGCGTTCGCGAAACAGGTTTTTTGCATATTTTTTATGCAGTTCAGCAGCATTAAATTGAATGTCAATATTGTTTTTTGTGAAAAAATCATTCAGCTTATCTACCATCTGATAAGTCTGGCGGTTACTTTCCGATTGCAGCTCTTTTATTTTATTAACCGACTTTTCACTAATTTTTACCGGATAACGCAGTCCTTTTCCGCTAAAATAAGTCCGCCCCGGATTGTTGGGGTCATTTACACGAATTCCGGCTTTCTGCAGGTCATTTTGTAATGCCATAAATTCGATATTGAAAAGCGGAAAAATTTTATATTCGAGTGCCAGTCCGGCAAATTCATCATAACCGTCGGTAGTGTAAAAATCATTAATGCCCAAAACTTTGATATTTTCATTTTGTGCAAGTCTGAAAGCCTGTTCCATATTGTTGAAAGCACTGAAAGAATGTGGTGTGTGAATATGTCCGTTAATTAAGGGAACAGCGCCGTCATTATGATTTTTATACCATTTCAGTAATTCTTCTTTTTCAGGAAAAGAATTGAAAATAATGTTTTTTGAAGTCATTCTGTTTTAATTGAAATTTAAATACAAAATAGCAAAAGCATTAGCAATTATCTGTCCTTTACTGTCCTGTTTTTCAATAAAACTAACCCAACATTAAATAGATAAAAAAAAATAACCTAAGTTTTGGTAATTAAAAAAAAGAAAATACTTTTGCAGTCCCGATTATTGTCCGTATTAAAAGTTAGTATAAAAGATTGATTTTCTTAAGGTAAGTAGATTCAGGTGATGCCTGAAAACACCGATGGAAAACATTAAATGTTGAATAAAAAATTTAGGACGAGTGGATACATTAAGTTATAAAACCGTTTCGGCCAACAAGGCAACCGTTAACAAAGAGTGGGTTCTGGTTGATGCTGAAAATATGGTGTTAGGCCGTTTGGCCAGCGAGGTTGCCAAAATGCTCAGGGGAAAACATAAACCCGAGTTTACACCGCATGTTGACTGTGGTGATTATGTAATTGTGATTAATGCAGAGAAAGTACAGCTCACAGGAAGTAAACTGACCGACAGAAAACATTACCGCTACAGCGGATATCAGGGCGGACAGACTATTCAGTCTCCAAAGGACATTTTAGAGAAATATCCCAACAGGCTTGTAGAAAAAGCAGTTAAAGGGATGTTGCCAAAAAATAAGCTTGGAAGGCAAATTTTCAGAAACCTGCATGTGTTTGTTGGCCCGAATCACATACATGAAGCCCAGAAACCAAAAGTTGTTGATTTAAAGACGAATAATTAAGAAAAATGGAAGTAGTAAACACATTAGGACGTAGGAAATCAGCAGTTGCACGTATTTATGTGAGTGAAGGAAAAGGAAACATCACAGTTAACAAGCGTGACTACAAAGAATATTTTCCTACAACAACTTTGCAGTATATTGTTACTCAGCCGCTAAATCTTATTGAAGCAGCTGATAAATATGATATCAAAGTAAATCTTGCAGGCGGTGGAGTAAAGGGTCAGGCTGAAGCTTTACGCCTTGCCATTACCCGTGCACTGATGGAAATTGATCCGGAAACAAGAAAGGAACTTAAAGCAGCCGGCTTTGTTACGCGTGATCCGCGTCAGGTCGAACGCAAAAAGCCCGGACAGCCGGGAGCAAGGAAAAGGTTCCAGTTCTCAAAACGTTAATATTATTATCATTATTGTTAAACAACATGGATCTAAAACGGTTGAGACTTCCCTGCTGAGGAACTACTCAACGGTTGCTTTTAGAATCATTTAAAAAAGTAAACAGATGCCAAGAGTATCATTTCAGGAATTATTGGATGCAGGTGCACATTTTGGTCACCTCAAAAGAAAGTGGAATCCGAATATGGAGCCGTATATCTTTATGGAAAAAAACGGAATCCATATTATTGATTTGCAAAAAACAATAGTAAAAATTGATGAAGCAGCAGCTGCTGCCAAACAAATTGCAAAATCAGGCAGAAAGATTTTGTTTGTTGCAACTAAAAAGCAGGCAAAAGAGTTGGTGGCTGATTTGGTAGGCAGTGTCGGAATGCCTTATGTTACTGAACGCTGGCCGGGTGGAATGCTCACAAACTTTCCGACAATCAGGAAAGCTGTGAAAAAGATGAACTCCATTGACAGAATGATTAAGGAACCCAGCTGGGATAACCTGTCAAAAAGAGAAAAACTGCAAATAACCCGTCAAAGAGCCAAGCTGGAAAAGATTTTGGGAAGTATAGCCGATCTTACCAGATTGCCGGCAGCATTGTTTATTGTGGATGTTGTAAAGGAAAAAATTGCAGTTCGTGAAGCTCAGCGTCTTGAAATTCCGATTTTTGCAATAGTTGATACCAATTCAAATCCTGATGGAATTGATTTTGTTATCCCGGCAAATGATGATGCTTCACAATCCATTAAACTTATTGTTGGTGCAATAACAGAAGCTGTTCGCGAAGGAATTAACGAGAGAAAAGCTGAAAATAAAGATGAAGCTGAGCCTCAGAAAAGAAGAGTCAGAAGAAAAACCAAAAAAGATGCGACTCCGGAGCCTGAAGTAGAAGAACAGGATGAGGATATTGATGAGGAAATTGGCGAAGAAGATGAAATTGATGAAGATTTTGATGAAGATTTCGACGAAGCCGATGATGATATTCAGGACGATGCTGAATAATTTGTGATTAATCCTTATTTAAGAACATTTTAAAAATATATTTTATGTCATTTAGTACATCCGATGTAGTAAAATTAAGAAAAATAACCGGTGCAGGGATGATGGATTGTAAATCAGCCCTTACTGAAGCTGAAGGAAATTTTGAAAGAGCACTGGAAATTATACGGGAAAAAGGAAAATTAGTAGCCAGTAAGCGTGCCGACAGAGATGCTACCGAAGGTGCGGTTCTGTCCGGGGTAACAGAAAATAAAAAATCAGGTGCACTGGTTGTATTAAACAGTGAAACTGACTTTGTTGCAAAAAATGAAAATTTTGTGGCATTCACCGGTAAAATATTGGACATTGCATTAACTGAGAAACCTGATAATCTGGATGAGCTTAAAGAACTTGAACTCGACGGCAGATCAATTGCTGATCAGGTAACTGAACAGACAGGTGTTATAGGTGAGAAAATTGAACTTTCGTATTATGGCAAAATAGCTGCCGAAACCGTGGTTAGTTATATTCATCCGGGAAACAAACTGGCAACTTTGGTTGGGTTCAATAAAGCAGATGTTGATACTCAGGTTGCAAAAGATATTGCAATGCAGGTTGCAGCCATGGCACCAATTTCAGTAGATACCGATTCAATTCCGCAGGAAGTAATTGACAAGGAGGCTGAAATAGCGAAAGAAAAATTTCGTCAGGAAGGTAAACCGGAAGCTATTCTTGATAAAATAGTTCAGGGGTCTCTCCAAAAATGGTTTAAAGATGTGTCACTTATAAATCAGGCATTTATTAAAGATGCCAAGATATCAGTTAAAGAGTATTTGGCACAATATGATAAAGAATTAGAAGTAACAGGTTTTGAGCGATTTGCATTAGACGGATAATTAACTTTAATTATTATCTGAGCTGATATTTTGAAAAAAGCTCTTTTCAGAAAGCTATTCGGAAACGGATAGCTTTTTGTTTTTTCAGGCATCAGCAGTTCCGATTGTCATTCTTTTTTCAGAAGTAAAGAAGCAATAAAATGAATAAATTTTACCTGCTGTTTCTAAAATTTTGTATTTTCGACGAATTGTAAAATTTTATCCATGCAAAAATTTATTCTGGCTTTAGATTCCGGCACTACCAGCAACCGGGCAATTTTATTCAATAATTCAGGAGAAATCGAGGGCACTGCTCAGCAGGAATTTGAACAAATTTATCCGCGCCCGGGATGGGTGGAACATGATCCGATGGCCATCTGGGAAACACAGTATAATGTTGCCCGAGAGGTGATTAATCAAAAAAATGTTAATCCTGAATTAATCTCGGGAATAGGTATTACCAATCAGCGGGAAACCACAATACTCTGGAACCGTGAAACCGGCAAACCTGTTTATAACGCCATAGTGTGGCAGGACAGGAGGGCGGCTGGTATATGTGACGACCTTAAACTACGCGGACTTGAAAATAAATTTGCAGAAAAGACAGGACTTGTTTTAGATGCTTACTTTTCCGGAACCAAAATAAAATGGATACTTGATAATGTTAAAGAGGCAAAAGAACTTGCAGATGCCGGAAAACTTGCATTCGGCACTGTTGACACATGGCTTGTGTGGAAACTGACAGGTGGAAAACTGCATATTACGGATGTTTCAAATGCAAGCCGTACTTTGTTGTTTAACATTCACACATTGCAGTGGGATGATGAATTGCTTGAAATTTTGGGAGTGCCTGAAAGTATTCTTCCCGAAGTAAAACAGAGCAGTGAAGTTTACGGACATACCGATCCTGAATTGTTTGGTGCTGAAATTCCGGTGTCGGGAATTGCAGGTGATCAGCAGGCGGCTCTTTTCGGACAAATGTGTATTGAAGAGGGGATGGTTAAAAACACATACGGAACCGGATGTTTTGTTGTGATGAATACCGGCAGTAAGCCCATTGTTTCCAAAAATAACCTTTTGACAACCATCGGGTGGCAGATTAACGGAAAAACCACTTATGCCATTGAAGGAAGTATTTTTGTTACCGGTGCCCTTGTTCAGTGGCTTCGCGATCAGCTTGGAATAATTAAAACTTCGGCTGAAATTGAAGAACTTGCTTCACAGGTTTCTGACAGTGGCGGAGTTACATTTGTACAGGGATTTGTTGGTCTTGGTGCACCGCACTGGGATCAGTATGCAACCGGAACAATTATCGGGCTTAGCCGTGGAACCGGAAAGGCACATATTGCAAGGGCGGCATTGGAAGCTATTGCCCTGCGAACGATGGAAGTGATTGAAACTATGGCAAAAGATTCTGATATTGAGGTGAATGAACTCAGGGTTGACGGAGGAGCAGCTGTAAACAATCTTCTGATGCAGATTCAGGCAGATATTATCAACACAAATGTTGTAAGGCCAAAAGTAACAGAAACCACTGCATTAGGAGCGGCTTATTTAGCAGGACTGGCAACCGGTTTCTGGAAAAATATTGAAGAGATAAAAAAACAGTGGCAGGTTGACCGTAAATTTACACCTCAAAGCAGTGAAGAATTTAAAAAAGTAATTGCCAACTGGAATAAAGCGGTGGAGAGAAGCAAGGGCTGGTACGATTCACATTAATCTTATTCAGAATAATCAATACTTATTATAATACTAAAAATTAAGCAGTTATGTTTGAATATTTTGGCGAATTTATTGGAACATTTATCCTGATTCTGCTTGGAAACGGAGTTGTTTCCAACGTATTGCTTGAAAAAACCAAAGGATTTGCCGGAGGTTGGATAGTTATAACAACCGGCTGGGCACTTGCTGTTTTTGTCGGTGTTCTGGTAACAGCCGATATAAGCGGAGCACATTTGAATCCGGCTGTAACTCTGGGGCTTGCATTCAGCGGATTGTTTGAATGGGCAAAAGTGGCACAATTTATTATTGCCCAAATGCTGGGAGGCATGCTTGGAGCTGCCACGGTTTATCTGTTTTACAGAAACCACTTTAACCTTACCACAACACCTGTTACAAAACGGCATTGCTTCTGTACCACACCCGAAGTCAGGGATTACAAAAGCAATTTTTTTTCGGAGGTTATAGGAACTTTTGTTCTGGTGCTTGCTGTTTTGTTAATTACAATGCCGCAGCTTGAATACGAAAGCCTGGGTAGTGTTAAAGTAGGACTTGGTTCACTTGGAGCACTGCCGGTGGCACTTGTGGTTTTTGCAATAGGTTTGAGTCTTGGCGGTACAACCGGTTATGCAATTAACCCTGCCCGTGATCTGGCACCAAGGTTTGTGCACTATTTGCTTCCAATGAAAAACAAAGATGACAGTGACTGGAAATACTCGTGGGTTCCGGTGCTGGGTCCTGCTGTAGGTGCAGCACTGGCAGCACTGGTAAATCACTTTATTTTGTGTAATTGCTGATTGAAAAATTACTTGTTAATGTAAAAGCCGGATAAAAATCCGGCTTTTTGGAAACTGAAAGTTTACATACTTTGCTTCCGGCTTGTCTGTTGTACGAATTGTATTTATAAAATAGTCCAAACTGTTTTGTAAATTTATAATCAGTATTAGTTGGATAGAACTTAAACTTCTTGAATAATTGTTATACCTTAAAACTGAAATGATAAAATCAAAAACTTCTGTTTTAGAACTTAAACATTGCTCTTATACTTTTAAGTTAACCGGAATATTTCTGTCTGTTTTTTTTATCTGGTTTAGCTGTTACGGACAAAC
>CAZXTX010000085.1:0-10747 GCA_964643695.1 uncultured Mariniphaga sp.
GATATATTCGTTTTTAATCGTTTGTAACCGGTTATAACCGTGTATAAATGTTTAAAAACCGGATAACCTTTTGCCGCTGCCATAATTTTGGAGTACAAATTCGTTACAGTTATTAATTTTTAAAATTTTGAATCATGAACGCATTAAGAAACAGTGTCCGGCTTATCGGCAACCTTGGCGACAATCCTAAAGTAAGAAAGCTTGACAGCGGCAAAAAAGTTGCTAATTTTTCAATAGCAACAAGTGAGGTTTATTACGACCAGAACGGTAAAAAAGTGTCGGAAACAACATGGCACCGTCTGGTGGCCTGGGGCAAACAGGCAGAAGTTGCCGAAGAATATCTGAAAAAGGGTTCTCAGATTGCGGTTGAGGGCAAACTCACAAACCGCTCTTATGAAGACAGCAAAGGTGAAAAGCAGTACATTACCGAGGTGGTGGTAAACTCAATGCTGCTGCTTGACAGAAAAAACAACTCCGAATAATACCGATTGGAAAAATATAACAGACCAATTTTCGCTCTGCTCAATTGTTCTAAATATTTTAACCATCGGCATTAACGATTGTAAATTTACAAAACAGTTTGGACTATTTCGTAAATACAATTCGTATAACACAGGCAGTATTCGTTTTGAAAAACACACACAAAAAAAGAAGGCCGGAATTTCCGGCCTCTCTTCTATTTTGCTTTGATAACTTCATTTTTATCAGCGGTATGATAACCGAGTATTTTAAACATATCATCAACGGTTTGCTCTGTCCGGTAAACATAATCCACAAAGTTGCCGGTTTCATCGCGGTCAATAATCACGTGTTTTGGTGCAGGAATCAGGCAGTGTTTTATACCGCCGTATCCGCTTATTGAATCCTGATATGCGCCGGTGTGGAAGAAACCAAGGTAGAGCGGCTCTTTTTCGCGTGACGAGTAGCGCGGCAGCATAATCTGCTGGTTGAGGTCTTCGGAGTTGTAATAATCGGAGTGATCGCAGCTGATTCCGCCGATGTTTACGCGTGTGTATTCGTTGTTCCACTTGTTGATTGGCAGCAGAATGAATTTTTCAAATATTGACCATGCATCGGGAATGGTGTTCATCAGGCTGTTGTCAATTATATACCAAAGTTCGGCATCATTTTGCTGCTTTTGTTCCAGTACCGAAAAAATTGTGGCACCGCTTTCGCCAACGGTATATTTTCCAAATTCGGTATATATATCCGGTTCCTCAATGCCTTCGGCATTACATGCATCCTTGATGTTGTTTACTATTTCGCGAATCATGTATTCATAATCGTATTCAAATCCGAGGTGGCTTCGAATGGGAAAACCTCCGCCAAGATTAAACGCATTCAGCGTGGTGCATTCCCGTTTCAGTTCTATATAAAGTTTAACCGACTTTTGGAATTCGCCCCAGTAATATAGTGTGTCCTTTATACCCGAATCCACAAAGAAGTGGAGCATTGTCAGTTCCACATTTTCCTTTCCCTGAATACTGTTACGGTAAAAATCCAGAATTTCAGAACCTCTTATTCCCAGTCTTGAAGTGTAATAAGCACTTTGCGGTTCCTCATCGATAGCTTTTCGGATACCGATTTTTACCTTTTTGTCTTTTGCATAGTTCAGTATTCTTTTCAGTTCATTTTTACTGTCTAAAACGATGGTTGAATTTTGAAATCCCATATCGGTAAGTTCAATTATCTTACGGATATATTCATCGGTTTTGTAACCGTTGTGAACTATTTTTAAATCCTTGTCAACTTTTCCCTGATTGTAAAGGCTCAGAATTAAATCGATATCGAATGATGATGATGTTTCCAGGTTTACGTTGTACTGAAGTGCTTTACTGACCACATGATGGAAGTGGCTGCATTTTGTGCAGTAGCAGTAATGATATTCACCCTGATAGTTAGTGGCTTTCATGGCTCTTCTGAAAAGGTTCCGCGCCTTTTTTATCTGATCCCCGATGCGTGGCAGATATATCAGCCTGAACGGGGTGCCATATTTCTCGATTAGGTACTTCAGCGAAACGCCGTAGAAAGAAAGGTTGCCGTCCTGCAGGTCGAATCCCTCCTGAGGGAAGTAGTAGGACTGTTCGATAAGATCAAGGTATGTGTTCTTCATTTTCTGATACCAACATAAAAATTCTCATTTTGTTTGTCAGCAGCAAATTAAACACCTTTTTTTATAAATAATCAATGTTTGGGTTTTAATATTCAAATTAAAGATGATTTTTTTGCTTTCAGGGTGTGTTTTCTTTATAAGTAAATTCTCCTGCAAAGTCCATTACGCTCATTAAACCGTAACCGGGATGATTTCCGGCTGCAATCCCCGCTTTCCGGAATTCGGGATTGAGAAAGTTTTTGCGGTGTCCGCGGTGTGAAATTCCGTCATCAATCAGCAGATATATGATTATTTGCCGGGCATTTTTGCCTCCGTAAGCAATATTTTCGCCTATCCGTATATTCCAGCTTCCGTATCGTTCAATCCGGTTGCGCATGGTGCTGTTGTCGCTTCCGTTATGTCCTGTTTTTCCGGTTTTTGACTGGTCTTTAACATGGTCGCGTGCTGCCATTGAGAGGCCTTTGTCTGGTATAATCAGCGGCAGAGGCCTTTGTTGTTTCAGCTCGCGCACACATTCATGAAGTGCTGCAACACCCTCTTTGGTGAGTAAAGGCTTGTCACCCGGGTAGTAAAGCATTTTTTTGTTGTAGTGACGTGCCAGCGGAGCAATTTGATTTTCGGCATAATTTGCAGGATTGGCTCTCAAAATGTTGATTTCGGCAATAATCTCCTTTTCCAGCGGTGAAAGGTAGTCTGCTGCCGATATTTCAGCGTTCAGGTTATCTTTTTCGCCTGAATCCATTCTGTATTGTGCGGATGACTGATGGAATAAAAAGATTGAAATAAACAAAATTGCTGTTCCTGCTTTCATTTTAAAAAATTTGTAAATCAGCTTAAATAAAACGCATAAAAAATGAATTTATTCGGACTGAAACAAAACAGGCAGGAAAATTATCCCTGCCTGCTTACTCGTTTTATGTTTTTTCGATTTTATTTTAGCTCCATGCTCAGACTGCCTTTTCCGGCAGGATCAAAAGCTTTTACTTTAACTTTCCCGGAAACTGCAACCGGTTCGGTGTAAACCGGCGACTGAGCTGTAGGTTCGCTGCCGTCGGTTGTGTAACGAACGGTTAATCCCGGATATTCGGCATTTGCGATAAGTTTTCCGTTTTCAATAACGGCACCCGGTGCAGGTACGCGGTAATTGAATCCGCCAAAGATTGAGCTCAGCCGTGGCAGTTCCTTTTGTGCAAGTGTATTGGCAAAAATATTCCACTCTTTATTCATTTCAGCTTCGCGGGTTGCACGGTTTGCAATTGTCTCCCATTTGCGCTGTGAATTCCATGCAGTTTCGGCAAAACCCGCAAGTTTAGGTAGAACCAGGTATTCGAGCATATTAGGGCCTTTTATGGTTTCGCTCCAGATTTGTGCCTGCAAACCTGCAATATTTGCCCTTGCTTCAGGTTTCAGCTTTTCCAGTCCTTCATATTCGGTGTCGATGTCGATTGGTTTTCCCATATCGGTGTGGGTGGTTGTATAGAACACATTATATGGTGCCGCCTGCCATGCATTTCGTGCATTAACAAATCCGGGCCAGTAGTGTCCGGGTTCGCGCGGATCCTTATTGTATGCCAGGTCAAAATAGAAGTTTGAAACATTGCATATAATAACCGGATACCCGGCATTTGCCAGCCGGTACGACAGGTCGGCATTGTATCCCTGATTGTTCCATACATACGGATAAACATTCTTTCCCACAAATTCAGGATTGGCAACATATTTTCCTTCACTGTCCTTTAACAGTGCAACTTCCTCCCATCCGCCTATTTTCAGATTTTTGCGGTTGAGCATTTCAACAATTTTTTTGAAAAAGACAGCCTGAAGGTTTTTCGGGTCGGTAATTCCGGGTAGGTTTTTCATTAATTCGGCACACATTGGCGAGGCTGTCCATGCATTATCTGCCACCTCATCGCCGGCAGTCTGAAAAAATTCCAGTTCAATTCCGGCCTGATTGTACAGTTTGATAATTTCGTCAACCACTTTTTCGTAAAATCTGTAGGTTGATTCACCGGCCACGTTAACAACATTATCGGTGTACCACTGTGCCGAAAGATAAACCGAAGTGTCATCGGGGTCAATAAGCCGGTATTCATTTGCTTTTTCCTCATCTCCCAGAGCCATATATTTTTCATAGCGTGCTTCCATCGACTTTATGGCTGCTTTTGAGTGTCCGGGAAAGTTTACAGCCGGAATAAGTGTTACATGCCGTTCTTTTGCATGTTTCAGAATTTCAATAAAATCATCTTTGGTATAATATCCGTATCCGTAGGTTCCTTCGGCAAACTTAAACGGGCCCGAGCCGTATGAAGGGTGCATTGCATTGTCGCTTTTTGCCATATGTCCTCTTACGGAGCCAACTTCCGTGAGTTCCGGGAGTCCGTCAATCTCAAGTCTCCATCCCTCATCTTCGGTAAGGTACAGAACAAATTGATTGCCTTTGTAAAACGACAGAATATCAATCATTTTCTTTATCGTTTCCTTGGTTTGGAAATTTCTTCCGACATCAATCTGCAGTCCGCGGTATGAAAAACGGGGTGTATCTTCAATTACCACTTCATCTAAAAGAATATCGCTGCCTATGCCTCTGAAAACACCGGGCGGAAGCATTGCAATAAGGCTCTGAATACCGTAAAACACACCTGCCGGATCGCTGCCTGAAATTCTTATTGATTTGTCGGGTTTGATTTCAAGCCGGTAAGCTTCTTTGTTTTTTCCGTTTACCGAAATGTTTTTTGTTTCAAGAAAAATGGAGTAGGGCTCCGGTTTTGATGCAATTTCAGTATCGGGGCTTGCACCTGCCAGTTTTCCAAGGAAGTTTGAAATATATTGTGCTTCACTTTCAAGTCCCTCCTGATAGAGAATTCTGACCATATTGTCGAAAGCAACTTTATTTCCGGTTGCTTTATACGAAACCGGACTCGGAATAATCGGCAGAAGTTCATCTTTTTTTAACAATGAAAGATTTTTATTATTTTCAAAATTTAGTTTTGCAGTTGGAATTGGTTCATAATCTTCTCTGTGACGGTTAATCTGTTCGGGCTTTATAAACGGCATTATTGTGTAATCAGTTACAGGAACAGTATCTGTTTCGTTTCCGTTTTTGTCATAAAAAATCATATATGGCCCTAATGGTGCATCGGTTTCCTTTATAATCCATTCCGAATGTTCGGTTGTAATTTCGACACTTTTTCCCGGTTTCAGACTGAATCCCTGTGTGGGCTTCATAACATACCAGTCGCCGTTTAAAAACTCAATTTCGACATTGTTGTCGGCAGAAAGAGGTTCACGGGGCATCTGGCTGAAGTACATTGCCCAGTTTTTATCGTTAAAAGTGAAATTGCTGCTTTTGTTTTCAAGATAAAATTTTACCATGGCCTGCGGGGTTTCGGCATATTCGTTGCTTACCATTTCCCATTTCAGGCTGATTTCACCAGAATCGGGTGTTTTTGGCGCACATCCAAATAAGAAAGATAAGATTACTGAAAAAAATAGAATTCTGTTTCTCATTTTCGACAATTTATTTATGTTTGACATCCTAAAATATTTTAAAACGGAAATAAAAATCTTTTAAAATTTAAAAATTCAAAGATAGTAAAATGACAGAATTCAAAAGACTGATTTCACTTGATGCGTTTCGCGGATTTACAATAGCGGCAATGATTATGGTTAATAATCCGGGCAGCTGGGATTATGTTTATCCGCCTTTGCTTCATATCGACTGGAATGGTATTACACCCACCGACCTGATATTTCCGTTTTTTATTTTTATTGTGGGTGTTTCCATAGCACTGGCTTATTCCAAAAGACTGAAGGCAGGTGTTGCTAAAAATCCCATGTACAGGAAAATTGCAATTCGTTCGTTAAAAATTTTTATTGTTGGTATTTTGCTTTGGTTATTTCCCGATTTTGATTTTGAGAATATCAGATATGCCGGTGTACTGCAGCGCATTGCAATAGTCTTTTTTGTTTCGGCATTCCTTTTTCTGAATTCAGGATGGAAAACACAGGCTGTTATTGCAGCAGTTATTCTGATTGGATACTGGTTGATGATGACACTCATTCCCACTCCCGGTTTTGGCGAACCGATGCTTGAGCCGGGTGCAAATCTGGCACACTGGATAGACAGTAAGCTTTTGCCCGGGGTTATGTGGCAGGGAACCTGGGATCCTGAAGGTATTTTCAGCACATTGCCGGCAATTGCCACCGGAATAACCGGAATGCTTGCCGGACACCTTATTTTAAGCAAAATGTCGCAGGAAAGAAAGGTGATTTATATGTTTTCTGTCGGGTTTTTAGCTTTTGCAACAGGTTATTGGTGGGATTTTATTTTTCCGATTAATAAAAATATCTGGACCAGTTCATTTGTGTTGGTAACATCCGGCCTGGCTGCAATGGTGCTGGCAATCAGTATGTTTTTTGTTGATATTATGGGGCGCACCCGCTTTACAAAACCCGGAATAATTTTCGGCTCAAATGCAATAGCTGTTTATGTTCTGTCTGATGTATGGGGATTATTCCTTTACGAATTTAAATATTGGGGATACAGTTTAAGTGAATATTTTATGAATATGTTTCAAGCTGCCGGATGGAGCCTGAAATTCGGAAGCTTTTTGTATTCGGTAATATTTATATGTATAAACTTTATTCCGGCCTGGTTTCTTTACAAAAAGAAAATATTTATAAAACTGTAATATTGAAACCTGCTTTTTTCAGGTCTTTCCAAAAACCGGGATAAGATTTGGTAACCACATCCGGGTCTTCAATTTCAATTGTGTAACCTGCAAGTGCCATTGGTGCAAAAGAGAGTGCCATGCGGTGATCGTCGTAGGTTTTTACAACCGGAATGTTTGCCGGTTTGCTTAAAATGCCGTTCCACGCCAGTTCACCTTCGGCAGGTTCTGTAAGAGTTGCACCAAATTTTGCAAGTTCGTTCTGCAGTGCGGCAATACGGTCAGTTTCTTTGATTTTTAGAGTTTTTAATCCTGAAAAGTGAAACGGAATTTTTTTGGCAACACACAGGCATGCAAAGGTTTGTGCAATATCTGGATTGTCAATAAAGTCAATGTTTATTGATTTTGGCTGAATAACTTCTGTTTTGGAAAGCAATACATCATCTCCGGTTTGTTGTGAGCTGATGCCAAACTGTTCAAACCAGCCCGAAATAGCAGAATCCCCCTGCAAACTGTCAAGTTTCAGGTTTTTAAGCATTATTTCCCCATTTTCAGTCAGGGCTAAAATTTCATACCAGTAGGAAGCACCCGACCAGTCGGACTCTACAGTAAATTTTGCAGGAATATAATTTTGTGCGGGTACTGTTATAATGTTTTCTTTTCGGCTGTAACTTATTCCGAACTGTTCCATCAATTTTAATGTCAGCTCAATATAGGGCAGGGAAGTGACATATCCTGTCAGTTTAAGGGTTAGTCCGTTTTTCAGTACCGGTGCAATCATAAGCAAGGCTGAAATATACTGGCTGGAAATGCTTCCGTTTAGCTCAATTGTTTTTCCGGTAAGTTCTCTGCCGGTTATTTTAAGAGGCGGGAAACCTTCATTTTCAGTGTATTCAATTTGTGCTCCCAATGCCCTCAGGGCATCCACCAGAATGGTTGCCGGCCTCTGCTTCATCCTTTCGGAACCGGTAATTTCCCATGTTCCCGGTTTGTTTGCCAGATATGCGGTAAGAAAACGCATTGCTGTACCTGCATGCCCGATATCAAATTTGTTTTCATCCGAATCAAGTGCCTGCTGCATCACTTTGGTATCATCGGAGTCTGACAGGTTTTTAACAGGAAACGGATTGTTGCACAGTGCATTAATTATCAGAACTCTGTTGCTGATGCTTTTTGAGGCCGGAAGATTTATCCGTGTAAAAATGCTTTTATTGGCGGCGGTGAGCTTATATCTCATAGGCTTTTGTAATAGTGCAGAGCTTCAAAAATCTGTTCTTGGCTACAGTTCTGATTGATTTTTATTTTTCCGGGTTCCGAAATTAATGTAAAATTGATTCTTCCCGATTCGTTTTTCTTGTCGTGAGTCATCAGTTCAAACAGTTGCCCGAAATCATTTTCATTTATTTCAAATTTACCATAAATGCTTAAGAGCCATTTGGTTAGTTCATTGCAGTCGCTTTCGCTGAGTCCGCAAATTTTCATAGAAAGGTAAAGCTCGGTTATCATTCCCCATGCAACGGCATAACCGTGAAACACCGGGCGGTTTTGCATCATTGCAAGGCTTTCGATGGCATGTCCGGCAGTATGTCCGAAATTGAGTGCCTTTCTGATATTTTTTTCGGTTGGGTCATTCAGTACAAAATATTCCTTGATATTTACTGAATGCTGAATAATTTGCAGCAGGTTTTGATAATTGATGTTTTCAAGATCAAAGCTTTTTAGCTCTTCAAGATGATCGGTATTTCTTATCAGTGCATGTTTTATCATTTCTGCAAAGCCTGACAAAAAGTTTGGTTTGTCGATGGTTTTCAGAAAGTTTGTGTCAATTATAACCGCTGCCGGTTCGCGAAATGCGCCTATTTCATTTTTCAGTCCGTTGAAATTGATACCGGTTTTGCCACCAACCGATGCATCAACCTGTGCAAGCAGGGTGGTGGGAATATTTATAAAATCGATTCCGCGCTTAAATGTTGAAGCTGCAAATCCGGCAAGGTCGGTTAACATTCCGCCACCAATATTTATAAGCAGTGACTTTCGTGTGGCACCGTTCTGAGATAAAGACTCCCATATTTTTACCACCGAATCCAGACTTTTATTCTGTTCGCCCGAATGAACAACAAGTTTCTTTACCGAATGATTTTCAATGAATTCATTGTATTTACCGAGCCATAATTTGTCAACTGCTTCCTCGGTTACAAGAAAAATATTCTCTTTCGGATAGTTGTTAATAAGTTCAGCCAGTTCGGTTTCCGGCGAGCCGGTATAAATAATATTTGAAAATATTTTTGAATTATCCATAGTTACCTGTTAAATTGCGGTAAAGTTACAATAAATTTGTTTCATGAATTTTTTAGGTTGTTAGTCCTTTAACTTTTAATTATTCAATAATGATTAATAATAAAGAAAAATCAATTTTTTTGCGGCGTCTTTTTTATCTGGTATCAATTGCGATTGCATTAGGAGCACTTGCACTGTTTCTTCTGGATTACACACTTTACGGTATTTTAATGGTCGCTGTTTTTGCCTTTTGGTTTTTGTTTTTTCAGGTTGCTGATTATCAGTCGGTTGAATTTAATGTTACAGATTCGAAAATTTTATTGCGTTATTATAAAATAGTTTCTTTTGGTAAAAGAAGTTTTAACTCCATTGAGTTCCCGTCTAAAATGCTTCACAATGCCCATTTTGAAAATTCGGTTTTTGGGAAATTATCAGATTTGACATTATTTGTTAAAACCAGGCGCGGTGTTGCCGAATATCCGTCAGTGAGTTTAACTGCAATGCCGCTTGCCGGCAGAAAAAAGATGCAGGAGCAGTTGCTGAGGATTATGGGTATTTAACTGAATTTGCGGAAATGGAAACGGAATTGTTTTATAAAATTGCCCTTTCAATGGTTCCCGGCATTGGCGAAGTGCTGGCGCGCAACCTTGTTTCATATACCGGCAGCGCAAAAGAGGTTTTTTCGGCTTCTTACGGTTCACTCGTCAAAATTCCCGGTATTGGTGAAATCAATGCTAAAAAAATCAGGAACAACGATGTGTTTAAAAGGGCAGAGACGGAGCTGGAATTTACAGAAAAAAATAACATCGGGGTAATGTTTTATAGCGATAAAGAGTATCCGCGCCGGCTGAAGCCCTGTGCCGATGCGCCGGTTATTCTATATTCCAAAGGAGATATGAATCTTGATGAACAGCGTGTTATAAGCATTGTGGGAACGAGAAATGCAACTGATTATGGCAAATCGGTTTGTGAGCAGCTTATTCAGGGGTTTGCCGAAAGAAATCATCAGGTATTAATTGTTAGCGGACTGGCATACGGAATTGATATTTATGCACATAAAATGGCACTGAAGTATAATTTGCCAACAGTTGCAGTTGTGGCACACGGCATGGACAAGATATATCCTTCGCTTCATTCCGAAACTGCCCGAAAAATGATGAAAAACGGAGGCCTGATTTCCGATTTTCCGAGCAGCACAAAGATTGACCCTTCCAATTTTGTGCGGCGCAACCGGATAATTGCCGGGCTGGCGGATGCAACAATTGTTGTGGAATCGGCAGAAAGAGGCGGTGCGCTCATTACTGCGGAGATTGCCTCGTCATATAACCGTGATGTTTTTGCTTTTCCCGGACGGGTGGATGATATTTATTCAAAAGGCTGTAACCGGTTAATCAGGCAAAACGGGGCAAATCTTATTCAGGGAATTGACGATCTTGAATATTTTATGGGATGGGAAGCAGGTACAAAAGAGACAGTTGTTCAGGCTTCACTATTTGAAAATCTGACTCTCGAAGAGGAGAGTGTTGTTAAATTATTACAGGAAAAGGGGGAGTTGTTTATTGATCAAATTTCTTCGGAACTGAAAATGCCCGGAAGCAGGGTTTCTGCACTGCTGTTGAATATGGAATTTAAAAATCTGCTGATTGCCCTGCCGGGAAAGATGTATAAGCTGCGGTGATTTACATGA
>CAZXTX010000086.1:0-10739 GCA_964643695.1 uncultured Mariniphaga sp.
ACGGGGCATGAGTATGAAGTTCCGTTTCCCGTGCCAACGGTTCCGTTATTGCGCTGGATAATGGTGTTCCACCCCACTGCCGATACATTTGGCTTGATGCTTCCGTCCGAAGCCGGGCCCCATGACGTGAAAGGCGCAGGCAATCCGTCCCTGTTAACTGCACCTACTGCAATAACACTGTCGCCGTCTGACGGTGCGATGATATACTTCCACGGATTTCCCTCCCGGCCTTCGTTTCCGGCACTTGCAAACACAAGCATTCCCCTTGATACGGCAATGTTGGCTCCGCGCGTTATACGTGTGGTTTTGCCGTCCATATCCTCGTATGTGTGGTTCATCACCGGATCGTCAAACAGAAAATAGCCTAAAGATGAATTAATTATATCAACCCCGGCACTGTCGGCATATTCGGCCCCAGCAATCCAGTTGTCCTCTTCAATTAAAAACTCGGTATTTACATCTTCCGTTCTGATTAAAATGTACGAGCTTTTGGGTGCTGTTCCTATGAGTTTACCCGGAATATTGCCTCCCATAATGGAAAGTACGCTCATGCCGTGGTAGTGGCCGTCAAACAGATTGTCATCAGTATTAGCAAAATCTTCTGTACCTGTAATTTGTCTGTTTATCCACAAACTGTCGAATGCAGCGTATTCGTCAGCCTTGTAAAAACCTGCATCCAGAACGGCAATAAGCATTCCCTGTCCCTTAAAGTTTTGGCTGTGTAAAAAATGAACTCCTATCTGCTCCGCCTGATGGGCAGATTCTCCATATAGGGCGTTGTCAATCTGATAAAATCTCTCCTGTCCGGTTGAAGTTTCAAATTTGTTTATTGCACTTTTAATTCCTGAAAACCGTTTTGTAAGCTGAACGCTTTTTACAAAAGGAAGTTTTTCTGCATTTCCGGTAAAATTATCATCACTGGTTTTAACGGTAACTCCATTTAGCCACTTTGAAGAGTGAATATATTCAGCTTCGAGATTCAGAATTTCTTCTATGTAGCCGGGGTTAACCGGCAGGTCTAAAGAATCAATTGCAATTCCCTGTTTTTGCCTGCGTAAAATTGCTCTTTCTGAAAGATACTCTTCCGGGTTGGAAAGAGAATACGGCGAATTGTTTTTATCTGTAAATTCCACAAAGTAAGCTTTCTGGGCTGTCCCTGAGAAAGATGCCGCAAAAAGTGCGATTGGCAACAGAACGGATATGATAAAAACTCTTTCCATTTAACGCCGGCAGATATTTTTTTATAATCCGATGCAAATTAGTGAAAATCCTGAAAATTACGTAAACCGGAGATAATAATATTTCCTGTAAAACTTACAATTGTTTATTATCGAAATCCGGTTAATTGCTTTTTTTGCAAATCCGGCAGTGCGGAAAGCTTATACTTTCATACAGAGAGTTACTGATTGTAACTTATTCTTACCTGAGTATTATACTATTTTTAACTCCCAAAGTCGTCGTAAAGCACATTTTCAACCGGAACACCGAGATTGTACAGCATCTTCTGAACAGCATCGTTCATCATTGGAGGGCCGCACAGATAGTAGTCAATTTCTTCAGGTTCTTCATGATTGTTCAGGTAATTGTCATAAATAACCTGATGTATAAATCCGGTAGGGCCTTCCCATTTATCTTCAGGCAGTGGTTCGGAAAGAGCCAGATGAAATTCAAAATTGTCAAAATTCTTTTCAATCTCCTTAAACTGTTCAAAATAGAAAACCTCTTTCCATGAACGGGCACCATACCAGAATGTGATTTTTTTATTACTCTCTTTTAAGGTATGAAACAGATGAAACAGATGTGAGCGCATTGGAGCCATTCCGGCACCACCGCCGATAAACATCATTTCGTTATCGTTGTCCTTCAGGAAGAATTCACCGTAAGGGCCTGAAATAGTGACCTTGTCACCCGGTTTGAGGTTGAAGATATATGAAGAGCAAATACCGGGATTTACTTTTTTGAATGCATTGTTTGCCCTGTCCCACGGAGGAGTTGCAATTCTTATGTTCAGCATTATTATATTTCCCTCAGCAGGGTGGTTTGCCATGGAATATGCACGGAATGTAGGTTCCGGATTATTCATAACCAAATCAAACATGCCGAATTTTTCCCATTCATCGCGGAATTTCTCATCAATGTCCATATTCTTAAAAGGAACTTCAATTTTTGGCACATCAATCTGAATGTATCCGCCCGATTTAAAGTTGAGGTTTTCTCCTTCGGGAAGTCTTACGACAAACTCCTTAATAAATGTAGCTACGTTGTTGTTTGAAACAACTTCGCATTCCCATTTTTTTACGCCAAGCACCTCTTGCGGCACCTGAATTTTCATATTTTCCTTAACCTTTACCTGACAGGCAAGGCGCCAGTTTTCATTTTGTTCTTTTCGTGTAAAATAGCCAACTTCGGTTTGAAGTATTGAGCCGCCGCCATCTTCTACCTGACATCGGCACATTGCACATGTTCCGCCACCGCCACAGGCTGAGGGCAACAAAATTTTATTATTCCCAAGGGTTGTAAGAAGTGTATCGCCGGGTTCGGTTTCAATTTCAAGTTCCCCGTCATTAATACTTATTTTAACTTTTCCCGAGGGAGTAAGTTTTTTCTTCACATAAAGGAGTATGGCTACCAGCAGAATGGTAACTGCCAAAAAAACTACCACACTGGTAATTACTACTGTTAATTGAGCTGAAAGCAGAATCATTGAAAACGTATTTATATTTTACAACTGAATTCCCATAAATCCCATAAAAGCAAGCCCCATAAGGCCTGTAACTATAAAAGTTATTCCCAGTCCGCGCAATGGAGCCGGCACATTTGAGTACTGTATCTTTTCACGTATAGCGGCTATTCCCACAATTGCCAGCAGCCAGCCAATGCCCGAACCAAGTCCGTAAGCCGTGGCTTCGGCAACGTTTAAAAACTCTTTTTGCTGCATAAAAAGTGAACCACCCAGTATAGCACAGTTTACAGCTATCAGCGGAAGGAAAATTCCGAGCTGGTTATAAAGTGTCGGTGCAAATTTTTCAACAACCATTTCCACCAGTTGAACCATTGAAGCTATAACTGCTATAAACATTATGAATGAAAGGAAACTTAAATCAATTTCGGCAAACGAAGGGCTTAACCATGCAAGTGCACCCTCTTTCAGAACATAATTTTCAAGAATATAATCTACCGGAACCGTAATAACCATAACAAAAACAACTGCCACACCAAGTCCTGTGGCTGTTTTAACCGTTTTTGAAACAGCAAGATAAGAACACATGCCTAAAAAGTAGGCAAAAACCATGTTCTCAATAAAAATTGATTTTATGAATATATTAATAAGGTTTTCCATAACTTCCTGTTTTAAGTGTTAATCCTCAATAAGTTTGCGGTTACGGCTTCGTTGCAGCCATATTATTATACCGATTGTAATGAGTGCCATCGGAGGCAGAATCATCATTCCGTTGTTTTCATAAAACCCGCCGTTTGCAACATACCAGCTGTCAGGAATTATCTGGTAGCCCAATATTGAACCCGAACCGAAAAGCTCACGTAAAAAACCGACGATTATGAGAATAATACCATAACCTGCCGCATTTCCTATTCCATCTAAAAATGAAGGCCACGGACGGTTACCGAGTGCAAAAGCTTCAAGGCGCCCCATTAAAATACAGTTGGTGATAATTAATCCCACAAACACTGAAAGTTGCTTGCTTACGTCATAAACATAAGCTTTCAGAATCTGGTCCACAATAATTACCAGTGCTGCAAGAACAACCAGTTGTACGATAATTCGGATACGGTTTGGAACTGTATTGCGCAATAATGACATTACAACGTTTGCTGCCGCCAGAACAGCCATAACCGAAACTGCCATTACAATAGAAGGCTTTAGCTGTGCAGTTACCGCAAGTGCGGAACATATTCCAAGTACCTGAACCGTAATCGGGTTACTGTCGTTTAACGGATCGGTTAAAAGCTTTAAGTTTTTCTTTGAAAATAATGGTTCGCTCATCGTTATGATTTTTTCTTAATTAAGAATTCTTTGTAACTGTTAAAATCCTGAAGAAGCATATTTTCCAGTCCTTTACTGGTAATAGTGCCTCCTGATATTCCGTCAACGCTGTGCTCGGCAGGTGCTTTTTGTCCTGTTTTGGTAACGGTAATCGAAACAAGATTTCCCGATTCATTAAAAATCTTTTTTCCCTGAAAGGTTTCCTGAAACCAGCCGGTGGAAATTTCTGCACCAAGGCCCGGTGTCTCTCCTTCGTGGTCGAAGTTTGCACCGTAAATGGTATTCATGTCGTCATTAAGAGAAACAAATCCCCAGATTGGGCCCCACAGTCCGGCACCACGCATTGGAAAAATATACTTGATACCGCCTTCGGTTTCACATTCAAAAACGGGATGAAAGCGTTCATTTTCCGGTTTTGCCTTTTCTTTTTTAAGGTCTATTGTAAAAGCATCTTCGCCTTCAACAACATCACCTTTACTGTTAATAACATACTGATTTTTTATTTTTTCAGAATAAATTTTCTCAGCGGTTGCAGCCGTGCTGGTAATGTTTACAGATGCAAGGATGTTTTGTTTCTTTTCAATTTCAATATTTTTATCCTGCTGCGGACGTAATACAGTGGCTACTATTGCAAGTGCTGCAGAAACCAAAACAACCATAACCGCTGCGTATATTAAAGTGTATGTATTACTGTTCTTATCCATAATTCTAAATTTTATGCAGTAACTTTTGCCCGTTTTACGCGGTGTTTAACATGACTTTGAATGATATAATAATCAATAAGAGGCGCGAAAGTGTTCATAAGCAGAATAGCGAGCATCATTCCTTCGGGATATGCCGGATTGAGCACGCGTATTAATATAGCCAGAACACCAATAAGGAAACCGTAAATCCATTTTCCTTTATCGGTTTGCGCTGCAGAAACCGGATCGGTGGCCATAAAAACAGTTCCAAATGCAAAACCGCCTAAAAGCAGATGTTGCCAGAAAGGCAACTCTATAAATGGATTAACTGCGAAAATATTAAGCAGAATACCCATAAAAAGTCCTCCGCCCACTGTTGCCACCATAATTTTCCAGCTTCCTATTCCGGTTATAATCAGAATTGCTGCCCCGATTAAAATGGCAACAACACTGGTTTCGCCTATTGAACCCGGATTAAATCCGAAAAACAGATCGGAAATGCTGCGGTTCATCATACCTTCTGCGGCTTCGGCTAATGGTGTTGCCCCGGTAAAGCTGTCAATTGTAACGTCATTTTTATCCAATGCAACCCATACCGAGTTTCCCGACATCTGAGCAGGATAGGCAAAGAACAGAAAAGCACGGGCAACAAGTGCCGGATTCCAGATATTCATGCCGGTTCCGCCAAAAACTTCCTTACCGAAAACTACTGCAAAAGCGGTTGCCATTGCCACCATCCACAGGGGAGTTTCCACAGGCATAATCAGCGGTATCAGCATTCCTGAAACCAAAAATCCTTCATTTATTTCGTGTCCTCTCATCTGGGCAAACATAAATTCGATTCCCAGCCCCACAACGTATGAAACTATTACAATGGGCAAAACTTTCAGCAATCCGTAAAAAAAGATACTGAAAAAGCCGGCTGAGGCAGTTTCCCCGATTGCAATAAAGTGTTGCAGTCCGGTGTTGTACATTCCAAACAGAAGTGCCGGAATAACTGCCATAACCACAATAGACATTGTACGTTTCATGTCAATGTAATCATGTATATGTGTACCGGTTTTGGAGGTTTGCTTTGGTACAAACAAAAAAGTAAAAAAACCGTCGTGAACAGATTGAAGCCAGTGATATTTGGCCCCCTTTTGTACGTAAGGTTCTGTTTTTTCAAAAAACTCTTTTAAGAATTTCATCTCTGTATTATTGTTCGTTTAACTGTGTTCGGTGAAACATACCGGTTTAAAAATTGTTTCCGGCACATTTCATCATATATCAGCAAATTATATGAAAAATTTTAGCCTAATTCTTTAATCATAGTATTCATTCCCTTGCGTAATATATCCTGTACTTTTATTTTTGAAGTACATACATATTCACATAATGCAAAATCTTCCTCAACAACCTCATAAATCCCAAGTTGTTCCATTTTGTCAAGGTCATCAACTAAACAGGCTTTGAGTAAAAACACGGGGTATATATCCATCGGAACTACTTTCTCATACTGTCCTGTCATTACAAAAGCTCTTTCGCCGCCATTCATGTTTGCATTTAAGGTATATTCTTTTTTCGGGAATATTTTTGATAAAAAAGTTTTGGTTGCACTGAATTTGTCAATTCCGGGCGAAGCCCATCCAAGAAGCTCATACTCGTCTCCTTCGGGAATTACTGTTATTTGCGAATCAAAAAATCCGATATAATTTGGTTGTTTCACCTTTGTTCCGGTGAGCACATTACCGCTAATTATACGTTGTTTGTAATCTGCTTTTTTAATTCTGTTATCGGTAATTGCTGCTACCGGTGTTCCCAGAATGGTCTGAATATATTTGGGCTTTTCAATTTCGGAACCGGTTAGTGCAAAAATCTTTGAAAAGTCGGTTTTGCCGGTTTCAAACAGCCTTCCGATAAAGAGAACATCCTGCGGATTGATTGTCCACACAACTTCACCTTTATTAATCGGAGAAACATGATGAATTTGAACACCCACATTTCCTGCCGGATGAACTCCCGAAAACTGTTTGATTTCAGCATTCTTAATATTTGTAAATACCGATTTTTCACTTACCCCGAGGTAAACCTTTCCTTCGGTGAGTTTTGCAAGTGCATTAATTCCGGTCTGGAATGTTGCCATTTGCCCTTCAATAATAAAGTTGTAATCTGGTGCAAGAGGTGCAGTGTCAAAACTGGAAATAAATATAGCTTTTGGTTTTTCGTGCGGCGATGCAAGAATACCATACGGACGGCGTCTTATAAACGGCCACAAACCGCTTTTCAGCAACTGATCCTTAATCTCTTCGGGAGAAAGTGATTCCGGCCTGGCTTTGATAAACTCCACATATCCGGCAGCGGTATCGGTTTCAATAACAACTTCCAGAATTCGGCGACGCTCACCCCGGTTAATCTGAGACACTTTACCTCCAAGTGGTGCGGTAAATACTATCTCAGTATGATATTTATCGTAAAACAGGGGAGCTCCGGCTTTTACCTCATCTCCAACCTTAAGACTAAGTTTGGGAGAAAGTCCCGGAAAATCAGTGGGCTTTAATGCAACCGTGGCAGGAACCGGAAGAGTTTCAAGTACTGTTTCGGCTTTGCCCTTGAGTTTTATATTCAGCCCTTTTCTTAATTTAATAATATCTGACATTTTAATCAAGAATAGTAATGTTTTACAGGGTTGCAAAAGTAAATAATAAATTGGCTATTCCCAACGTTAATTGTTGAAAAATAAAAGGTTCAAAATATACACATAAGTAAATATATGGCTGATATTTTTCCCTGTAAGTTTTCGTATGATTGTAAAATGCTGATAAAACAGAGAATAAGCGATTTTTCGGAATAAAATTTGAATGAATGGCCTTTGGTTTTTTAAATTAACATCGAAAAAAATAACTTTGTGGTTATAAACCGGTATCCAAATAAATTAATATGAGAGTAAAACTTTTGTTGAATTTTGTTCTTTTCCTTTGCCTGTCTGGTTTTTTATCGGCTAAGGAAGGAAACTTCTATTATGAAAATGCAGTTTTTAAAGAAGAGATAAAAACCGTGCAAATGTACAGGGAAGGCTTTGTTTTGTCTAATCCGGTGTGGGAAATGGGTGAAGAAATTTCGTTGGTTCTTAAGTTTGATGATCTTTCTGGTGAGGTTAAAAACTACTTTTATACGGTTATCCATTGCGATGCTGACTGGAATGAAAGCTTTATTTCGCAAGGTGATTATTTAGACGGCTTTGCCGAAAATCCGGTTGATGATTATGCACGTTCCTTTAATACTACTTTCAAGTATGTTAACTACAGGTTATATATTCCCAATGATAACATTCAGTTTAAATATTCCGGAAATTATGCACTGATAGTTTATGAGGATGGTGACAAGGATAAAATAGTTTTGAGTAAAAGATTTTATGTTGTTGAACCGCTGGTTGCGGTGGAAGGCACAGTGAGACGCGCAACTCTGGATGCCTTTAAAGGTGAAAACCATGAGGTTGATTTTTCGGTTTTTCATGAAAAGCTGCCAATTGAAAATCCGCTTCAGGAGGTAAAAACGGTTATTATGCAAAATAATCGCTGGGACAATGCAATCCGCGATTTGAAACCGCAGTTTATACGAAACAGGGTACTGGTTTACGATTATAACCGCGAAAATGTGTTTCAGGCGGGGAATGAATTTCGTTATTTTGATAACCGTACCAACAGGGTTAACGGCGAAAACGTGCTGGCAACCGATTTTCACAGGCCATATTTTCATAAAACACTGTTTCCTGATGAGGTTCGTTCCAATAAGCGTTTTTTTGAATATCAGGAGATGAACGGTGAGTATGTAGTTGAAAGTCAAGACAGGGAAGTAAATGATTATGATACTGAATGCGATTATGTTTTTGTGCATTTCACTCTGCCGCTTGAATCTGTTCTGCTTGGCGGAACAATAAATGTTTTTGGAGCCCTTAACTACTGGAATGCCAATAAAAGTAACGAAATGACCTGGAATTTCGATACCAGTGCCTATGAACTGACAATGCTGCTTAAGCAGGGATATTATAATTATATGTATGTTTATGTGCCTCAGGGATCAGAAACGGCAGATCATAAAAATCTTGAAGGCAGCTTCTGGCAAACCGAAAACGATTATCAGATTTTTGTTTATTATCGTGAGTTGTCGGGCAGATATGACCGGCTTGTGGGTTACCGGAAACTCAATCCGAAATTAAACAGGTAAATTTTAATTTGTTTTGAGTTTGATGCCGTAATCAGGCACCTGTTTTATAATTTTGCTGCAAATTATTAAATTCATAAAAATGAAACTCAGGTCAGTTTTGTTGATTTCTGCTGTAATCTTCTTTTTATCTTCTTGTTCTAAACCCTCATATATATATAATCAGGGTAATATTTACGGCACTACTTATCATATAGTTTACGAAAGCCCTTCCGGAAAAGATTATCATGAAGAGATAAAGCAAAAACTTAATGAGTTCAACCTGATTTTTTCCACTTATGACACTGCATCCGTAATTTCAAAAGTTAACAGTAACAAACCGGCAGATTTGCATCCGTTGTTTTTAAAATGCTACAACAGGGCAATGAAAATTTCGGAAATAACAGGAGGTGCTTTTGATATTACGGTTGGCCCGCTGGTTAATGCATGGGGTTTCGGGCCTGATGAGCGACAAAAAATGACACAGCAAAAAATTGACAGCCTAAAAAAAATAACCGGTTATAAAAAAATGAAGCTTGAAAACGGGAAAATAGTAAAACAGGTTTCCGGAATGAAACTGGATATGAGTGCCATTGCCAAAGGGTTTACAAGTGATTTAATAGGTGATTTTCTGAAGGAAAAAAAGTGTGAAAACTATATGGTTGAAATTGGAGGCGAGGTGGTTGCCAAAGGGAAAAATGAAAAAGGCCGGATTTGGACAATCGGTATCAGCAAACCGGAAGAAATGGCTTTTTTTGCTTCAAATGAAATTCTGTCCAAAGTTCAGCTCCCCGATAATGCACTTGCAACATCAGGTAATTACCGTAATTTTTATGTGGAAGACGGTAAAAAATATGCACACACCATTAATCCCGAAACAGGAATGCCTGTTGAGCACAGTTTGCTGAGCACAACTGTTTTAGCCGATAATTGCATGGATGCGGATGCATTTGCCACAGCTTTTATGGTTCTGGGACTGGAAAAATCAATTGAAATTGCAAAAAATAATCCGCAGTTAAAGGTGTATTTTATTTATGGAGGAGATGATGGTGAAACCAAAACGTATGTTTCGGATAATTTTAAAGTGCATATTGTAAAGTAAATCAGGAAAAATCTGATTATTTACTTTTTACGCTTGCCATTTTTACATTTTTAAAGTCAATTTCCCTTTCGATTTTTGCCCTTTCAATTTTATCCTGAGTTTTTGCGCATGCAATTCCCTGACTTTTCAGGTATTTGTTGCCGCCAACGTGGGTATTGGGAAATTTACCCCCGCGTTTTAATAAAATCTGAGTTGCCAGTCCTAAAAATGCAATTGAAACCAATGCAATTGCTAATAATAATATTTTTAAAAATTCCATTTTAATCTCTCTTTTTCGATGTGCAAAATTAGTTCATTATTTAAAACATATCAAAAAAATAACCTTTTAAAATGAAAATTGTTCCGGGCGGCCGAATTAATTTTTACTCTGTTTATTCTTTTCTCTGTTTTTTAGTAACTTTAGTTCAAAAATTTTACAATGGAAAAACATATATATATTGTAGCGGCTTTAAGAGTGGGAATGAGCATCTTGTGTGTTTTTATAGCAATTTTGCTCTTTTTCGTAATGCATGTTGCCGGTAAACTAAGCGGCGACATGGAGGTGCAGGGTATTTTATCGGTTATAGCAACGGTGGTTGGTGTTTTTTTATTAATAGTGAGCATACCCGGGGTTATTGCAGGAGTAGGTTTGTTTAACCGTAAAGAGTGGGCAAGGATTCTGACTATGATTTTGTCGGTTTTTGACCTGATAAGATTTCCTCTGGGAACAGCAATCGGCGTTTATTCTATCTGGGCACTGGTACAGCCCGAAGTGGTTGAACAATTTAAA
>CAZXTX010000087.1:0-10697 GCA_964643695.1 uncultured Mariniphaga sp.
GCTTAATTCCGGTGCAAGGCACCGGAACAGGACATCGCCCGGGTGCCGTTGTTTCGGGGCGGCCCGGTCAGGCGGTGCTGGTAAACCGAAACTAATCACAACAAATCTCTGATGTTGTGGTGAAAATTTAAGGGATAAGGTAACGGTTGGTTGCTTCGGACCTGCCGTTATTCGAAAATTTAACCGGAGATAAGCATGTAGAAAGTTTGTGGCTTCCCCGTTTGGACGCGGGTTCGACTCCCGCCAGCTCCACTATGTTTTATAACATATCTGAGGCTCAATGAGTTACGAAAAAAATTTGTATCTCTCCGAACCAAAATGTGTATCCTTTTTGTATCTCAGGTAAATTTTTACGCGGAAAACTTTTTCAAGCTATTTAGGCAGACTATTAGCTGAAACCAGCTCTGCAAAACTTGATATTAATATATAAAAAACCCAAATAACAATTAGTCTGAAACGTTGAAGCCCTGAAGGGTGAACAAGATATTCAATCTCTCAATTTCTGTCTCTTGCATCTGAAAGTCCTGATACTCCCTGTCTCCTGATTTTGCTGTTCTGCATATTCACCTCAATCAGATATTGTAATTTTTTAACCTTTGATATATTTTTTTGGATGCACGCCCTGTTCTGTAAACGACAAATAGTATATTAGCAAATTATTACAAAACATAATTTCAACTGATTATTTTATGTGTTTTTGCTTAAAAGTTTTCAACTTTCAGAACTTTGAAAAAAATTGACTCAACAAATAAAAAATTAAAAGTGAGTATTATGAAAAATGAAGAAAATTCAAATCTGAGCAGAAGAAAATTTCTGGGATATTCTGCTCTTGGCCTTACCGGATTAACAATTTTGCCAAGCTGGGTTATGGCAAACGGTAAACGAATTGCCCCGAGCGACAGGGTTGTTTTGGGGTTTATCGGTGTTGGCCGACAAGGTGTTTCCGACTTTAACAGTTTTACAGGATGCCCCGGTGTTCAGGTTGCCGCATGCAGCGATGTTGATCAGCTGAAACTTCAGCGTTTTAAAAACAAGGCTGAAGCATGGCAAAAAAGCCAAAATGTTCCGCAAAGATGTGACACTTACGAATTTTATGAAGAGCTGCTGAACCGCAAGGATATTGATGCGGTATCAATTGCCTCGCCCGACCACTGGCATGCACTGATGACTATTCAGGCGTGTCAGGCCGGAAAAGACGTATATGTTCAAAAGCCGCTGGCATTTACAATACGCGAGGGCCTTGAGATGGTAAAGGCTGTACGTGCAAATAACAGGGTTTTGCAGATTGGAAGCCAGCAGCGCTCAAGCGAAGAGTTTCAGCAGGCAATAGAACTGGTCAGAGGCGGTGCAATCGGCCATATTGAAACTATTTATGCAAAAGTGGGTGACCCGCCTAAACCTTTAGACCTTTCCGAACAGCCGGTTCCTGCAAACCTGAACTGGAACCTGTGGCTGGGGCCGCTTAATGACCCGGCAATTCATTATCACCCCGACTTATGCCCGCCAATTACACTCAATCCTGTAAAAGATGAGGAGTTGTGGGGTGCATGGCGCTGGTACAGGGAAACCGGAAACGGATATACTGCCGACTGGGGTGCCCATATGTTTGATATTGCACAGGCAGCTATTGGAATGGACGGACTCGGACCGTGTGAATTTATACCGAAAGGATACAACGGTGCCGAATATCTTACCATGAAATATCAGAACGGTATTGTTATGACTGAACAGAACTGGAGGGACGGCGGAAAACGCGGCAGTCAGGGAATCGGTTTCAACGGAACAAAAGGATGGTTAAATGTAATGAGAGGTTTCATAGAATGTTCAGACCCGTCGCTGCTGGAAAAAAAGGAAAAGAAAATTGCCGAGGGCGAATATGAAGTCAGTTCACCCCACATGCAAAACTTTATTGATGCAGTCAGATCAAGAAAAAATCCGATAGCACCGGTTGAAGTGGGATGCAGTACAAACACATTATGCTGCATTGCAAACATTGCAACCGAACTTGGCCGCCCGGTAAAATGGGATCCGGCAACTTTAAGCTTTGGCGATGATACAGAAGCTGCATCACACAGACTGTATGATTATAAATACAGAAATCCGTATTCATTATAATTATTTACAGAAAATTTAAAACAGGAAACAGTTATGAAGAAAATAGGTTATCTGTCAGTTTTATTAATATTATTTACTCTGAGTACAACTTTTTTCGGATGCTCCTCAGCCGGCGACAAGCCAAACTCTAAATTTAAAGGAGTTCAGGTTGGAGCAATAACTTACAGTTACCGGAGTTTGCCCGACCAGTCATTAACCGCAACGCTTGATTATGCTGTTGAGTCAGGTATAAGTTCTGTGGAACTTATGGGAAACATTCTGGAAGAGTATTTAGGAATTCCCGAAAACCAGGATGATGTTAAAGAGTGGCGTATGTCTGTTCCAATGAGTAAAATCAGGGAAGTTAAAAAAATGTTCAGCGACAGGGGTGTAAAAATTCACATTATCAAATTCTCACTCAGGCGCTGGTCTGAAGAGGAGATAGATTATGCATTTAATGTTTGCCGTGAACTTGGAGCCATGGGAATTACAATGGAAATTTCCGAAGAAACTGCCAAACGTCTGGCACCGTTTGCCGAGAAACACAATCTTTATGTGATTTTCCACAACCACGGACAGCCGGGCGAACCGGGCTTTAACTTTGACAAGTTTCTGGCGTATGGTTCCAAACTGATGCTGAACCTTGATGTGGGGCATTACTACGGTGCAACCGGCGAACACCCCAATAAAGTGATTGAACGGCTGCACGACAGAATTGTAAGTATTCACATAAAGGACAAAACATCACCGGATGCCATAGAACCCGACACCAACAAACCTTTTGGCGAAGGCGATACTCCGGTAGTTGAGATACTTCAATTAATAAGAGATAAAAAATGGCCAATAGTGTGCGATATTGAGCTTGAATATCCGGTTCCGGACAATTCGGATGCGGTGAAAGAGGTTGCAAAATGCCTTGAATACTGCAAACAGGCTCTTGAAAGCTGATATGCATTATTTAACCCGAAAAGTCATTAGATTTTTCGGGTTAATTTTTCATTTGGAACTGCTCCCGAATGTGAACCATAGCTAATTGTGGAATCGCTAATCTGACAAAAATAATTCCGGTAAGGAATATCTTCGAGTCTCAAATTCTGATGCAGCCGGCGGCAAAGGTAATCATCATTTTTTTTCACTTTCGATAAGATTTTTGTAAGATTTTGTAGCATTTACAAAAAATTCATCTCTTTTTTCTAAAAAACTCCTGTAGCAGTTCCGAACATTCAACTTCAAGCACACCACCCTTAACTTCAGTTTTTGGATGCAGTGCGCCGGGTGCAAATTTCCGGTAACCACGCTTTTCATCGGGTGCGCCGTAAACAACCCTTCCGGTTTGCGCCCATCCCAGGGCGCCGGCACACATTGCACACGGTTCCAGGGTAACATAAAGAGTGCACTCGTTCAGATACTTTCCGCCAAGCAAATTTGCCGCAGCGGTTATTGCCTGCATTTCGGCGTGAGCCGTTACATCATTTAAGGTTTCTGTTAAATTATGTGCTCTTGCAATTATTTTATTGCCTGCAACCACAACTGCCCCAACCGGAACCTCACCCTTGTCAAAAGCCGTCACTGCTTCGGCAAAGGCCCTTTTCATAAAATATTCATCATTAAACGGTTCAATCATAATAGATGTTTGAAACGCCGAAATTGCTAAAAACTTCTTATTTTCGCAATCAAATTAAAAAAAGGTATCATGTACAGAACACATACTTGCGGTGAATTAAGATTAAAACATACAGGACAAAAAATAACACTTGCCGGCTGGGTTCAGAGAGTGAGAGACCTGGGTGCAATGTCATTTATTGATTTGCGCGACAGATACGGCATAACCCAGCTTGTAACCGATGAAAACACAACAGCAGAGGTAAAAAGCGTAATGGAACAGCTTGGCCGCGAATATGTGATTCAGGCAACCGGAAATGTTCGTGAACGCTCAAGCAAAAACAAAAATATTGATACCGGCGACATAGAGATTGAACTTACCGGATTAAAAATACTGAGTCCGTCGGAAGTTCCGCCGTTTACCATTCAGGATGATACCGACGGCGGCGACGATTTACGGATGAAGTACCGATATCTTGATTTAAGAAGAAGCGCAGTCCGCAAAAACCTTGAACTGCGGGCACAAATGGCTCATGCAATACGAAACTTTCTTACTGCCAACGATTTTATTGAAACCGAAACTCCTGTTTTAATCAAATCAACGCCGGAAGGTGCACGCGATTTTGTTGTACCCTCCCGAATGAATCCGGGTGAATTTTATGCACTCCCGCAATCACCGCAAATATTCAAGCAACTGTTGATGGTGGCAGGTTTTGACAAATATTTTCAGATTGTAAAATGTTTCAGGGATGAAGACCTGCGTGCCGACAGACAGCCGGAATTCACACAAATTGACTGCGAAATGTCGTTTGTTGAACAGGAAGATGTACTGAACACTTTTGAGGCACTCATTAAATATACTTTCAGGGATGTGCTGAATACCGAAATTAAAAACTTTCCGAGAATGTCTTACTCAGAAGCCATAAAAAATTACGGCTCGGACAAACCCGACATCCGCTTTGAAATGCTTATTAACAACATTACTGATATAGTGCAGGGAAAAGGCTTTTCTGTTTTTGACTCCGCAGAATATATTGGAGCAATTTGTGCCAAAGGCTGTGCCGGTTACTCGCGCAAACAAACCGATGAGCTTACAGACTGGGTAAAACGCCCCCAGATTGGTGCCAAAGGATTAGTTTATGTAAAATACAACCCTGACGGAAGTTTTAGATCATCGGTTGATAAGTTTTACAGTGAGGAAGAGCTAAAAAAGTGGGCAGAAAAACTAAATGCACAACCGGGTGATTTAATTCTGGTGCTTTCAGGAAACAGGGAACACACAATTAAAGCCCTGGGAGAACTGCGCCTGGAAATGGGAAACCGCCTCGAACTACGCAAAAAGAACACCTTCAAACCACTTTGGGTAGTTGATTTTCCACTGCTTGAGTGGGATGAGGAGACTCAACGCTACTTTGCAATGCACCACCCGTTTACCTCGCCAAAACCGGAAGATATCAAACTGCTTGATTCGGCTCCGGGAGAAGTTCGCGCAAATGCCTACGACCTCGTAATTAACGGTGTTGAAATTGGCGGCGGTTCTGTAAGAATTCATGATTCTCAATTACAGTCAAAAATGTTTGACATACTCGGTTTTACCAAGGAGCAGGCAAAAGAACAGTTCGGCTTTCTTATGAACGCCTTCAAATATGGTGCACCGCCTCATGCCGGAATTGCTTTTGGTTTTGATCGCCTGGTTTCGCTGTTTGCCGGATTGGATTCAATAAGAGACGTAATTGCTTTTCCGAAAAACAATGCCGGCCGCGATATGATGAATGATTCACCATCGGCAATAACAACAGAACAGTTAAACGAACTTCATCTTCAGTTTAAAAAGAAATAAAAATTTCAAACCTGAACATAAGGTAATTATTAATTTTTAACCTTTAAACTTAAAATTACTTTATTTCTCTATTTTTCATCAGTTTAACACCCCAAAAAAAATAAAAATCTTTATTTTAACAGGTTTCTATTTTGTTTTTCATAAAATTATTTTTTAAATTTATACAGTAATTACCCAGACTAATGGAAAACGAATAAAAAAAATAAAAAAGTTTATCCGCACAATAATGAAATCGGGACGTAATAAATATAAAAACAGATATTTTCATTATCAGAGAGAAATTCTGAACACTATTTCAGAAACAGCATGGTTTATTGATAAAAGCTTACGATTTACATTCGTAAATACCGCTTTTAATAACTTTTTCAAAATAGAAACAGACAATATCATCAGAAAACCGCTTTCAACAATATGGGAAAAAGATGATTATACCTTACAGATTGAACCTGCCGCAATAAAATGTATTGAGGAGTGCAATCATAAATTTTTACTTTTTAAAGGTGAAATTCCAAATGTCGGTTTTAAAATTCTTGAAGTAAACTTTTACCCTCATCTAAATAAAAATGGCAATGTCGGAGGCATAATATCCACGGTAAAAGACGTTACAAAGCACAAGGAAGCCGAAAATGAACTGATACAAAGCGAAAATCGCTTAAAGGAACTTAATTCAATAAAAGATAAACTATTTTCAATTATTGGACACGATTTAAAGGGCTTGCTCAATAATGTATTAGGCCTTTCGGAGTTAATTGAAACCGAATTTGACAGCTTTTCCCCAAAAGAATTACGACTGTATAACCAGTATATTTTGAGATCTTCACAAACAATTGCCGAATTGCTTGAGAACCTGCTTACATGGTCATGTGCACAAAGAAATATTCTTAAAGTTATACCTCAGCTGGTACCCGTTCATTACATAATTGAAAAAAGTCTCAATCCGGTTTCACAAAACGCAGTCAGTAAGGAAATATCCGTTAAAAACAATGTAGAACCCACATCTCTGGTTTTTGCCGATGAATCGATGCTGACCACAATAATCAGAAACCTGATTTCCAACTCCATTAAATTTACAAACCGTGGCGGGATTATTTCTGTTGATGCAGAGCAAAACAACGGACATGTAATTATTAGTATTGCCGATAATGGCATTGGAATATCACCTGAAAAAATGCAGCATCTTTTTAAACCGGACAAAAACAGATCCGGAGTCGGAACCGAAGGTGAAAAAGGTACCGGACTGGGACTTATCATTTGCAAAGATTTTGTTGAAAGAAATGACGGCAAAATATGGGCTGAAAGCAATCAGGAAGACGGGACAACATTCTTTATCAAGTTACCTTCCGTAATTAAGGAATAAATCAAATCGGCACCGGTTAAAACCCAAAATCGTCAATATCAAACGTTAGGCTTACTGGAATCATTGATACACCCAAATTGGTTAAAACCCAAAATCGTCAATATCAAACTCCTGGTGCTCCTCATGTTCTAATATAATTTTCTGCTGAACCTGAATTCCCTCAACATAAATTGATTTGTACGGAATTGCCGGACAGGCATATTCACATGCTCCGCATCCCACACAAATATCGGGGTCAATCTCAGGAATTGTAAGTGCACCCTTGTATGGCACCATATGCACTGCCTGCGTGGGACAGTGCTCGGAACAGGCTCCGCAGTTGGTTTCATCGTAATAGACTATGCAGTTTTCCAGAATAAAATTAACCCTCCCCGTCTGATTGTGATTCTTCTCTTCAACAGTAAGCGGTAAAATTGCCCCGGTGGGACAAACATCGCCGCAAATAGTGCAGTTATAATTACAAAACCCGTAATCAAAATTTAGCAGCGGCTGCATCATTCCTCCAAGGCCATACTCTAAAAACGAAGGCTTTATTATGTCAGCCGGGCACTTGCTTACACACAGGTGGCACGAAATACACTTTTTGCGAAGATGCTCAAAATCCGGCACACCCGGCGGTGCAACCGGAATAACTCTTTTCAGTTCACGCTTTGGGAGAATAGCTCCCATTACCTCCTGTGCCCAAAGCTTACCGGCGGCAGCAACTGTAACCATAACAGAAACCAGAAAACGCCTTCTCGACTCTTCGCGGCTGCTTCTCTCTGAACCGTTAATCTCGGAAGCTGACACAGCTTTTTTCGGTATAAAATAATCTGAAAGCGAATACTTCATTGCATCCCTATTGCAGCTTTCAAGGCAGTTGAAGCAGGCCACGCACCGGCTGTAATCAATCACCAGATTTTTGGAATCGATACAGGAAGCCTTACAGCTCATTGAGCACAATCCGCAGGAATTACATTTACTGTCAACAAAACGGACTTTAAACAGCGAATATTTGCTGACAAATCCAAGCAGCGTGCCTGCCGGACAAAGAGTGTTGCAAAATGTGCGTCCGTTGCGCCATGCCAGAAAACCGACACCAAACATGGTTATCAGTGCGGTAACCGTGGAGAAAATTCCCAGTCCGTAAATTCCAACCTTGTAAAATCTGTAATTATCAAATTTTGTAAAAACTATTTCCAGTAAATTATTACCTGCAAGATAAGCAGGCCTGAAAATATGAACCGCAATTCTGCCGTATGCCCCGTACGGATCAAGCAATCCCAGCAAAAAAGTAAAACCGAATAGAAAGGAAACAGTTACTGCAACCAGTGTACCCCATCGCAATATATTTTTGGCAGGAGAGTAAAAGTATCTGTAACGCTTCTTTTTACGGAAATATTTAGAAATACGGGCTGTAATGTCCTGATAAATTCCCATCGGACAAACAGAAGAGCAATAAATCCGCCCGAAAATAAAAGTTAGCAGAAATATTGAAATAAGAATTACAACATTAAGTGCCAGCAGTGCCGGTATCAGCTGTATTTTGGTAAAAAAAACAAACTGAGCCGGAAAAATTTCAGCAAAATCCAGCAGATAAAGCGTAATCAGCACAAACAGGAAAACCGAAACAACTACACGGATTTTCTTTAACATACCACGGTTTATGTGTTAATTACTACACTCTTACCCTTTTGATGTTGAGTTTGCTTAAATCTGTGGTTCCGATGCCAAGCTTTTCGCCGTTTACTATGTGCTGCACCTTGCTAAGCGGCATTTGCCGTACCTGGTTGAAAAAGTTGGTTGCGGCGGTATCAACCGCAATAATATCCTGCGAAATAAAAAGCCCTTTTGAAACCACCACATCCGACAGTGATTTACCCCGCGGGCCGCTGGTTTTCATCAAACGGTAGGCATCCACAATATTCAGAACCGGTTTCTTTTCATAGGTGCACACATCGGCAATACACTGCTGCAGGTCGTTTGCATGGAAAAATCCGCGGTCCCACACAATTCCCATATAATTTTTCATTGAAATTGTTAACTGCGCACCTCCGTGATTTTTCAGACATGGTACATTAATCCATTTGTCGCTGTTTACAATTGCTTCATGTATTTTTGTGGTTTTAAGCTTTACACCCCCGGGTAGCGAAACTGTTTTATAGTATGACTCCTCATGCGCCGGCAACACTTTTGCTCCGGCATCTTTTGCCGCAGCTTCAATTCCGCTGTTCTGATAGCTTTTACGCCAGTCGTCGCAGGTGTGGTCAAACACGATTACTTCGGAGGCACCGGCATCAAAGCAGTATTTAACAATTTCTGCCACAAGCCGCGGGTTGGTGTCGGCACCCATCTCTTCCGGCTGATCCCAGCCGATATTGGGCTTAACGCAAACTTTATCACCTTTGCTGATAAAACGGCTCATTCCGCCCATCTCCTCAATTGCTTTGCGAAACATAACCTCGGGTTCGCCGCCAAGTACGGCAACCAGATCATAGTTACCCGCCGTGCCTTCATTTTTAAACGACTGAGACAATATGCCGACAGCACTGCTCTCACTTATAGTGGTAAGCGCAGCGCCGGTAACCGCAACGGTTTTTAAAAATCTTCTTCTCTCCATAATAGTTTTTATTTTCAGTTTAAACCGATATACAAGATTAGTAAAAATTGATTGAAATCCGTATAAAACTTTTAGAATTGACAGGCAAATTGCTACATAACATATTTTTTCAATTTTATTGTTTGGTATAAATTATCTCTTTTGTTTATCTGCAATTTTAACGAACGAATTAATCTGTTCTAAGTTTTGCAAACAATTCATTTCAATTATTTTATCAATGATACTGCATAATGCTAAATAATATGGTAATAGATAAATTAAAGATTCACCTCTTAATAAAATTAATTTACTTTTTTAAAAACATGATCAAAATATGCTGTTCCTTGTGAAAAAGAAAACGAAAGCATATCAAAAGTTTCGTTAAATATAAACTCGGTTTCACCTGAAAAAAATAACAAATCCGACACTTTATTTTTTGGTGTTATTGTTATATAGCTCTTTTTTTCCTTTTCATTTATAGTATAACTGCCATCTTGCAGCACTTTTTTATTATCGGTAATTACTGCGTGATTTTCAATAATTTCTAAATTATGGGTAATCAACACCTGATTCTTAGTAAATATTATTTCGAGTTTTTCTTTAGGCTGGGGGTTTTGTATTCCCACTGCCCCACCGTAAGAAACAGTCCATTCCCAAGTGCCAATTATTTTTTGTTTCATAAAGTTAATATCAGATGTTTCTTTTTTACATCCCCCTATTCCCATAATTAGAAACAATAATGAAATGACTAAAAGTAATTTACTGGTTTTCATATTTTTTTGCTTTATCATTATATGTGATAACAAGATGCTTAAAACTGCAAAAAAGTTGCGTTAAAGGATAAGTTATTAATATGCTGTAAAGCAGTTTTAACCTGAAATGATGACACAACTGTTAACTAACATCCATGAAATATGGGTTATAAATGCAAAACCGCCATTCTGCGCTTAATATATTTTAACAAAATATAAAAGTTTTTAATTTTGCAATCCTTTAAATTCGCAACTTAAAAAAATGAGGATATTTAACCTGAGGCAGTTTAATTTTTGAAAACAATTAAAATAATAAAACAATATGAATCATACTGTTGATATTAAAGAACTCAATGAGCGTATTCAGCGTGAGAGTTCATTTGTTGACATGGTCAGCATGGAGATGAACAAGGTAATTATTGGCCAGAAACATCTGATTGAAAGTTTGCTTATCGGTCTGCTTTCCAACGGGCA
>CAZXTX010000088.1:0-10643 GCA_964643695.1 uncultured Mariniphaga sp.
CTGGTTTCGGGTGAAAGAGCTGCAATTAATCCTGAAATATGTACAATCTGAACACCCTCTTCACCAAAAATACGTTCCAGGTCAAAATCCTTTACATTAAGCGTTCTTCCCACTTCTCCGGCCCGGTCGTTTAAAACGCGCGGCCCGCGCAGTCCGTATCCGCTGTCGGCAATGTTAATCTGATGCCTGTAACCCCACGGGCTGCCCTGGTCAACCTCAGGCCCTTCAAAGTCCATATTGCGGCTTTTCAGGTTACTTTTTATAAACTGTGCAATAGGGCTGCCTTTAACAAAAGTTGTGAGTACTTTAACAGGCAAACCCAAATAGGAAGAAATACTTGCCACATTGGTTTCGGCACTTGTTGCATACATGGTAAACCTGTCGGTGGCATGAACAGGCAGTCCGTTTTCCGGGATAATCCGGATTCCCATACTTGTTGGAACCAGCAGTGCATATCTGGCATTTTCCTTTAATTTCAGACTCATAATATTTGATTTTTAAATAATTTTACATTTTTCGTTTACGTTAACGGTGGTTTTTATAAAACAAGGAAATAAATTATTATTTCCTTTTATATTAAAAAAACTTAGAATTATACACCCCCAAAAGCATTGAATCCGCCGTCAACCGGAATAATGACACCGGTAATAAAACTTGAAATATCTGAGAGCAGAAACAGGGTTGCTCCCTGCAAATCTTCAGGTTCTCCGAATTTGCCCATTGGTGTGTTATTAACTATTTTCTGTCCTCTTGGAGAGTAGTTTCCGGTTTTTTCATCGGTAACCAAAAATCTGTTCTGATCAGTAATAAAGAATCCGGGTGCAATTGCATTTACCCTGATACCCACTTTTGCAAGATGTACGGCAAGCCATTCGGTAAAGTTGTTTATGGAAGCTTTTGCAGCAGAGTATGCCGGTATTTTAGTGAGGGGTTTGTAGGCATTCATTGATGAAATGTTCAGGATAACACCTTTTCTCTTTTTTAGCATATCACGGCCAAAAATCATTGTCGGGAGTACAGTGCCTTTGATATTAAGGTCAAATACCTTGTCAAAACCTTCGGTACCCAGTCCGAAAAATGTATCCTCAAGGTTATCAAGGTCACTTTCTGACATTTGTTCTGCCTTTGTTGTTGCCTGAGGATTATTTCCGCCGGCACCGTTAATCAGAATATCAATTTCACCAAGTTTCTGATTAATTTCAGATTTTGCCTGTTCGAGTGAATCTTTGTCAAGCACATTTGCAGAAACCCCGATAACTTGGGCACCGGTTTGCCCGGATGCTTTTTCTGCTGCATCTACAGCTTTTTGCTTATTGGTTCCAATAATGGCTATTTTCATTCCGGCAGATGCCATTGCACTAACCATTGCACTTCCCAAAACACCGGAACCTCCGGTTATAACACATACTTTTCCTTTTAAATCTTCAAATGATACTTGTTTCATAATTCTATTTTTTAAATTCTTTATAAAATTCTATATTTTCTTTTGTTATAATGTCAATAGATGTATAATCAATTTCAGTAACATTTCTTTTTTGAACAACACTTCTGAAGATTTTATTAATAGCTTTATATCCCTGTTCTTCAGGTTGCTGGCAAATTAGAAAGTGAACTGTTTCTTTTTTCAGATAAGCAGCATTTTCTTTTAAAAGGTCATGGCCGATTACTTTTAAATTGCGGAGTGAATGTTTCTCAATTAGCCGGCCTATATTGTAAACTTTTGAATTGGTTACAAAAATTCCCTCAATTTTATTTTTACTGATAAAACTGACCATTTTATCCATCCAGTTTTCATCTGAAGTGTCAGATACTTCAATAGTGAATAGCTGATGAAGAGCTTTACTGTTTTTTGCGAACCATTTATAAAATCCCTTTTCACGTTGCACAAGATGATTCTGATTGTCCATTTCCTTTGCAAAATGAACCACTAAAATATTGCCTTCAGGAACTATAAGGCTAAGCAGTTTTCCGGAAACCAAACCGCTTTGAAATGAGTTTTGTCCGATAAAAGCAAGTTGTCCCGCATTTTTGATTTCAGAATCTATAAAAACGAAAGGAATTTCAAGTTTCTTTAGTTTATTTATGAAATCAAAAGATTCCTTCTTGAAGAAAGGGGCAAATACAACTCCGTCAGGTTTTAATTTCAGAATTTCCTGTGCTTTTTCAACAAAGCTGTCCGGCTCGGTTTGACTGAATGTAAAGGGCTGAACCTGAATTCCATATTGCCTTAGTTCGGATATTCTCTTTTTTACACCAATTACGGGACGTGTCCAGTATCCGTCAGGAGAGGGCGGTTCAGGGAAAAGAGTGGCAAATAATGCCGATTTTTTTGATGCAAGAGTACTGGCAAGTATATTGGGTTGATAATTAAGCTCTTCAATAATTTGCAGAATTTTCTTTTTAGTTGATTCCGCAACTTCACCACGGTTGTGAAGTACTCTGTCAACAGTACCAATTGATACATTTGCCTTTTTAGCAATATCCTTTATCCCTATTTGTTTCGTTGCTTCTATAATGGTTTGATTTTAAAACAGTTATTGCTCTGTCTTTATAGATAGAAATACAAAGATAACCAATTTATCTGAAACTTTCGTGTTCGTACACGGTATAAAAAAAGAATGTAAAAAAGAGTAATAAAAATTTTACAGATTGTATTATTCAGATGGTTTTTTATCGAGGATTTCAGGATTTTTTACCACCATTCTTATATATCTGAATAATTTACCGCCATGGGAGCCATCAACAACACGGTGGTCCAAAGTTGCAGAAAGGGTAAAAACTCTTCGCGGCACAACCTCGTCATTTATAACCATTGGTTTTTTATAAACTTTTCCGATGATAAGTACAATTGAAACATTTGATGACGGCATTAATGCGCCGTAGCCTGTATCCAGACCAAGTGTTCCTATGTTTGATATTACAAATGAACCAAAACTGTCGGATGAAAGATTGACACCCGGAAGCGAAATTCCCCAGTCGATAGTTACAATTTTATAAATATTAAAAAGCCATGTTCTGAAAGGCCACGGAATTGAAGAAAGCATATGTTTTGACTGCATGGTGGTATCTTCATCACCTTTTCGTGATTCAATAATTTTTCCTGAAATAATATCTGCAAGCTCATTAACAGTTAACTTGTCGGCATCAGAAATCTTTACCGAACCCATTTCTGCATTTTTCAGAAGAACACTTACCATTGCATCAATAGTTTTGCGGGGAACTACTTTTCCGCGTTTTATGTAAGCATTTAATTCCGGAATTTCTTCTTTGAAAGCTCTGGCAACAATTAGGGTCATTAACTGGGTTAGTGTGGTTTTAACACCTTCACGACGTTTTTTTGAAATAAATTTTTCAAGTTCGGTTACATCTATATCAACAGCTCCGTAAATTTTTGAATCACGCGGTTTGCGATAAATTGATGAAGCAGCTATACGCCAGTTGGTGTTAAGATCTTTTGGTGTTTTTGTCATTTTAAGCTTATGTCAGAATTTTATTTTTCTTTTATGATTCTGACAAAAGTAAATTAAAAACTGAATTTTAAAGAGTATTTATAGCGGTATTTGCGAAAAGACACTGCTTTTAGATTTTGTAAAGCTCTTTGAACTTTTTGGGGTCTGTATCATGCATCATTTCCCAAACAGTTTCAAAAATCAGCTCCACATTTGGTTTTGAAAAGTATTCGCCGTCAATTCCGTATGCAGGACGATGTTCTTTAGCCGGCATGGTACGCGGTGCCGCATCCAAATAATCAAATGCTTTTTGCTCTTCTAAAACTTTTTGCATCATATAGGCAGTTGCCCCGCCCGGAAAATCTTCATCGATAAAAAGAACTTTACTTGTCTTTTTTATGGATTGCAGAATAATGTGATTGATGTCAAACGGAATCAGGGTATGAACATCAATAACTTCGGCTGAAATACCAAACTCTTCAAGCAGAAGAGCAGCTCTTACGGCATGATGAACATTCCAGGCATAGGTTACAAAAGTTATGTCAGTTCCTTCTTTCATTATTTCCGGAATTCCAAGAGGAATTTTGAATTCGCCGATATTTGCGGGAAGCTTTTCCTTTAAGTTGTAGCCTTTCAGAGGTTCAATTACCAAAGCAGGCTCCATACCTTCCATGAGTGTATTGTACATTCCTGCAGCATGTGTCATGTCACGTGGTGTGCAAATATACATTCCGCGCATAGAGCCAAGTATCATTTGCATTGGTGAGCCGGCATGCCACATCCCTTGCAGCTGATGACCCCTTGTACGAATAATAACCGGGGCAATTTGTTTGCCTTTTGTGCGATAATACAGACTTGCCAGATCATCGCTCAGGGGTGAATGTGCATAAATCAGATAATCAAGATATTGTATTTCTGCTACAGGTCTGAAACCCCGTAGAGCCATTCCTATTCCCTGGCCAATGATTGTTGTTTCCCTTATGCCTGTGTCAGAAGCTCTGTGAGTGCCGTATTTTTGCTGAATACCTTTCATTCCCTGATTTACATCACCCATTTTTCCCGTATCCTGGCCAAATGTTACAAGATTTGGGTATTTGCCGAATAAAACATCGAAATTACGGCTGAGGATTTCCGAGCCGCTGACTTCGATGTGATTTTCTGAATATTCCGGTGGATTGGATTTAACGTTAAGGACAGATTTATTTCCTGAATAATAGAGTTGCTTGTTGTAAAAATCACTGCTTTTTTGTTCGAAATTTTTTATCCAGTTTGCAATTTGTTCAGCTTCCCTGCTGAATTTTTCATTTTTTTGAATTCTGTAATACGTTCGTTTGGCAAAATTCAGATATTTTCGCCGGGTGGGGAATACGCGTTTCTTTATCTCTTTTAGTACATTTATTCTTTTGAAATCGCCATTTGAAATTTTGCTTATGTTCTCAATAATTATTTCCAGATCAATTACTTCCTGTTCAAAACTGTCCGTGAAATTTTTCCAGGCTTTATCCCTTGCATCTTTTGCCCGTTTTGAAGCTCTGGTTTCAATGTTTTTTAAAGTTTCATTGTCTGCAATTTCAGATTCCAGAAGCCATTCTTTAAATTTTCCGAGTCCGTCATGTTCTTTTTCCCATTTCAGACGTTCATCTGATTTATATCTCTCATGCGACCCCGATGTTGAATGTCCCAGTGGCTGTGTAAGTTCTTGAATGTGGAAAAGAACCGGAATATGGTTTTTTCTGCAGTTCTCAATTCCTTCTTTAAAAGTTTTTATCAGAGCCGGATAATCCCATCCTTTGCAGGTGTATATTTCAATTCCGTTACTGTTGTTTTCTTTCTGAAATCCTTTCAGGGCTTTTGAAATACTGGCTTTTGTGGTTTGCAGATTTACAGGCACACTAATGCCATAACCATCATCATATACGGTAACGGCCATTGGAACCTGCATTACGCCGGCAGCATTAATAGTTTCGAAAAATATACCTTCCGATGTGCTGGCATCACCAATTGTACCAAAAGCAACTTCATTTCCTGAAACATTGTTTTTCAAGAAATCTTTCATTTTAGGATTTTGCCTGACAATTTTAGAAGCCTGAGCCAAACCTAACAATCTCGGCATTTGTCCGCCGGTTGGTGAAATGTCGGCAGCCGAATTAAATGTGTTCAGCAGATTTTTAATCTCTTCGTTTTCATCAATGTTTGCAGTGGTGAAGTGATTGTTAAAATTACGGCCTCCGGTTGAAGGATTTAATTCATCATCGGTTTCACCATAAATCATTGAGAAAAACTCTTCGGGTTGCAACAGGCCAAGTGTTAGCATAAAAGTCTGGTCGCGGTAATACCCCGAACGCCAGTCACCTTTTTGAAATGTTTTTGCAAGTGCAAGCTGAACTATCTCTTTTCCGTCACCAAAAATTCCGAAATGAGCTCTTCCGTTATGTACTTCACGGCGCCCCAATATACTTAGCTGGCGGCTTAAGCAGGCAATATAGTAGTCATTCAGGAGTTCTTCGGCAGTAATTTGGGTAATATTGTAAATCTTCGGCTTTTCTAAATACATTCGTAATTTATTAAAGGCATTTACAGCCTTATGACAGCTAAAACAACAGTTGTTTAAAAGTTTTGTTTAAGGAGGCAATTGTGAAATAACATTAAAAAGTGTTGTGAAAATAGAGGGCACACAATAAAATTACTAATCAGGTTTTTCTATTGTGCCATAGAATGAGATTGAACGGCGTTTTGTACTTGTCACATTCAGTGTTGCATAACCGTTTTCTGAAATGGAAAAATTGTAAGTAATCAGGTCAGAATTATTTTTGATTTTCAGTTTTACCCTGTAATCGTTTTTCTTATCTTTTATATCAAAACTTTTTATGGGCAAATCAAAATTGAATGCCGAATTTCTTCCGCCGTAATCAACACTGTATGCCACACCATAAAATGGCAGGTATGAGAAAACCGAATCATTTTTTATTTCAACTTTAAATGAAGGGGTAAGGTGAATGCTGCTGCCGCCACTTGGATTAGCCTGAGTGGGAAAAAATACGAATGATCTGTTTAAAATGATTTCTCTTGTTTCATCAACTCTCTTTTCCTGACGTTCGGTGCGAAGTTCTTTCCTGCTTTTTACAGGCTCCTGTGCTGTAAGAAAGAAATTTATGAAAAGAATAAAAAATGTGAATAAAAATATACGTTTCATGGCATTGTAATTTTATAATTGATACAATAAACTAAATTTGTCTGAATGTTTTGTTTAATTGCAAAAACCGTTCCTTCGGGTTTTACGTTTAAAAATAAAAATTGTTATGTCTGAAAAATATATTGGAGCTCATGTAAGTGCATCAGGCGGTGTTGAAAATGCACCGGTAAATGCTCATAATATTGGCGCTACCGCTTTTGCGCTTTTTACAAAAAATCAGCGTCAGTGGGTTGCCAAACCGCTCACACAGGAAAGTATTGAAAATTTCAAAATAAACTGCGAGAAATACGGATATAAACCAAATCAGATTTTACCGCACGACAGTTATCTGATTAATTTGGGGCATCCGGATAAAGATGCATTGCAAAAATCGCGTGATGCATTTTTGGATGAGATGCAGCGTTGTGAACAGCTTGGTTTGGACAGATTGAATTTTCATCCGGGAAGCCATCTGAACCAGATAAGTGAAAAAGAGTGTTTGGCCAGAATAGCAGAGTCAATAAATATTACCCTTGAAAAAACAAAAGGCGTAATTGCCGTAATTGAAAATACTGCCGGACAGGGAAGCAATTTGGGGTATTTATTTAGCCAGATTCGTGAAATAATTGACGGGGTTGAGGATAAAAGCAGAGTGGGAGTTTGTATTGATACTGCACATGCATATTCAGCCGGATATGACATAAAAACCAGAGAAGGTTTTAAAGACGTTTTTCAGGAATTTGATGATGTGGTGGGGGTTGAGTTTTTGAAAGGAATGCATCTGAATGACTCTAAAAAGGAACACGGTTCAAAAGTGGACAGGCATGACAGTTTAGGAAAGGGAACACTCGGACTTGATGTTTTTGAGTTTATTATGAATGATGATCGTTTTAACGGGATTCCGCTTATTTTGGAAACACCAGATATGGATATGTGGCCTGAAGAGATAGAACTTCTGAAAAACATGCAGAAATGAGCGAAACAGTTTATCTGAACGGACTTTTTACTGAAAGGGCAAAAGCAGCATTGTCTCCTGATGACCGGGGATTTATTTTTTCTGATGGGGTTTATGAGGTAATAAAATATTATAACGGAAGGCCTTTCAGGTATTCTGACCATATTGACAGACTGAAAAGAAGTTTAAATGAAATTTCAGTTTCTTTTAATGATTTTGATATTCTGGAGTCAGTATTTGAAAAACTTCTTGAAGAGAATAATCTTAAGAAAACTCAGGCAGGAGTATATCTTCAGATTACCCGCGGGGTAAATAACCGTGTTCATTATTTTCCGCCGAATTTAAAACCTACGGTTTATGCATTTGCATTTCATTTTGCATCGGTTGTTAAAAATCTTGAAGAAGGAATAAAAGTTATTACCCGTGAAGATATTCGCTGGCTTCGTTGTGATATTAAGTCGGTTTCGCTGCTTGCCAACACAATGCTGTATAATCAGGCAGTTAGCGAAAAAGCGGGAGAGTGTATTCTCATCAGGGATGGTAAGGTAACTGAAGCATCCCATTCGAGTGTGCTGGCTGTAAAAAACGGAACAGTGATTACACATCCGCTTTCAAATCTGATTTTGCCGGGAATAACCCGAAAAGTGATTCTTGAAATTTGTGAACACAATAAAATTCCGGTTGATGAAAGACCTCTTTTAAAAGAAGAACTTTATGACGCTGATGAGCTTATAATTGCCGGAACCGGCAGTGAAATTACCCCCGTTGTTCAGGTTGATGAGGTTATTATAGGAAATAAAAAACCGGGCATGATTACCCGGTTCTTGCAGGAAAAATATTTTGAGATGGTTTAACCAAGCATCTTTTTAACCTGTGTATATACATTTTCAGCATTGAATCCGAGTTTTTCGTCAAGCACGGTGTAAGGTGCCGAAAAACCGAAAGATTCCATTCCCCATATTTTACCGTTTTCACCCACCAGTCCGGCAAGTGTTACCGGTAATCCGGCAGTCAGGCCAAATCGTGGTACGCCTGTTGGCAGTACATTTTCCTGATATTCTGTTGTTTGATTGCGGAACAGTCCCTCGGATGGTGCTGAAACAACCTGTACTTTCAGTCCGTCGCGCTCTTTAAGCAGTTTTTTGCCTTCCACCAGTGTGGCTACTTCCGAGCCGCTTGCCACAAGTACAACATCGGGTTTCCCCTCGAGCTTAATAACCACATACGCACCTTTTTCGGTTTGCAGTGCCGAATTATAGGGATTGTCATTAACCGGAAGATTTTCTATGTTTTGTCTTGAGAGAATAAGTGCTGTAGGTGTTTCTTTGTTTTCCATTGCCATTTTCCATGCAACAGTTGTTTCATTAACGTCAGCCGGACGAAGAACCAGCATACTGTTTTTACCGCTGTGGTTTTTCATCTGTTCCATCAGTCTTATCTGAGCTTCCTGTTCAACCGGCTGGTGTGTGGGGCCGTCTTCGCCAACGCGGAATGCATCGTGTGTCCATACATATTTAACCGGTAATTCCATAAGTGCGGCAAGCCTAACTGCCGGTTTCATATAATCGGAAAATACAAAGAAGGTTCCGCATATCGGAATAACCCCGCCGTGAAGTGCCATGCCGTTGGCCAGACAGGCCATTGTAAGTTCGCTTACACCAACCTGTAAAAATGAACCGTTAAAGTCGTCTTTTGTAAAAGCAGTGGTTTTTTTAAGAAATCCGTCTGTTTTGTCAGAGTTGGACAGGTCGGCTGATGCAACAATCAGATTTTCAATTTTGCCGGCCATTTCTCCTAAAACATTGCCTGAAGCATTTCGGGTGGCATTATTTGCTTTTTGTTCAATTGCTGAAAAATCAAAACCGGATATGTTGCCCGAAAAGAATTTTTCCCATTTCGAGGCGAGTTCGGGATTTTCAGCTTCCCATGTTTTCTGCTCTTCCTTTTTGACTTTTGCATATTCAATGAGTTCTCCCTTTCGTTTGTTGTAAACAGCTTTAACATCATCAAAAAATGCGAATGGATTTTCCGGGTCTCCGCCCAGGCTTTCAACTGATTTTGCAAATGATGCACCTGCCGCACTCAAAGGCATTCCGTGGGTTGATACTTTTTTCTCAAAACTTTCTCCTGTTTCGGTTATTGCGCCTTTGCCCATTACTGTTTTTCCTATGATGAGAGTGGGGCGCCCGGTCTCCTTATTTGCATTTTTTAATGCTTCTCTTATCTGTTTAGGATTGTTACCGTCGATTGTAACAACATTCCAGTTCCATGATTCATATTTTTTTGCAGTGTCTTCAGCAGTTACCGCATCGGTTGTTGTGGAAAGCTGAATATTGTTTGAGTCGAAAAACATGATGAGATTGTCAAGTCCGAGGTTTCCGGCAATACGCCCGGCCCCCTGCGATATCTCTTCCTGTATTCCGCCATCGGATATGAATGTGTAGATTTTATGCGACATCCAGTTGCCAAACCTTGCTTTCAGAAATTTTTCCGCAATTGCTGCACCAACTGCCATGGCATGCCCCTGCCCAAGCGGTCCGGAAGTGTTTTCGACACCACGCAATACGTCAACTTCAGGATGTCCCGGTGTTACGCTGCCCCACTGGCGGAAATTTTTCAAGTCTTCAATACTGTAAAAACCTGCAAGTGCGAGAACAGAATAAAGCATTGGTGACATATGCCCCGGATCAAGGAAAAAGCGATCGCGGTTTGCCCAGTTTGTATCCTGTGGGTCGTAATTTAAAAACTCAGAATAGAGGATATGAATAAAATCGGCACCGCCCATTGCTCCTCCCGGATGTCCCGATTTTGCTTTTTCAACCATGGCAGCAGATAAAATTCTGATATTGTCGGCTGCTTTGATTTCAATTTGTTTGCTCATTTTTTATATTTTTTGAATTAATAGAATTCTGTAAAGATTTGCAAAAGTCAAAAATAACAAAAAAAGGGGAAACCTTCCGGCCTCCCCTTTATGTTTCATACTATTAAAATTGTTTATTATTAAAGGTATAGTATGCCTGCCTTCCTGTTTGACGACAGACAAGCAGGCAGGTAACTCGCATGATTT